>CAZDHQ010000234.1:0-6828 GCA_964505135.1 uncultured Ferruginibacter sp. | reverse complement strand
GAAAAAACAGTTAACAGGCCGCCTATCAAAATATTGCCAGGGAATATTTTGAGCTTGGCAAAACAGACTCTGCACATTTTTTTGCAAGCAAAAGCCTGCAGACTGCCAACGAAATAAACTCAGCCGATGGTGCAGCCAGTGCAAACCTGCTGCTTGCAACCATTGCATTAAAACAAAATCAATTTTCTATAGCCAACAATTACCTGCAGCAATGCAGCGCTTACTATAATAGAACAGATGATCCTGCTGAAAAAAGAAGTTATTACGATGTAATGCGCCAGGTGATGTTTGCAGAAGGCAATTACAAAGAAGCCTACAATTACCTCGAAAAATTTAATGCTGTAAATGATTCCATATTGAACAGCGAAAGGGCAAGACAATTTGCAGAGAGAGAAGGCAGGTTTCAGTCAGAAAAAAAAGACAACCAGATAAAACTGCAACAGGCCGATATCAAACAAAAAAATACCATTAACTATATTTTAATTGGCACCGCATTGATGATTCTTACTGTTTCACTGATGGGCTACCGCAATTATAAACAAAAGCAAAAAATACATCAGCAACGTATTACCGAACTTGAAAAAGAAAAACAACTGATGGCAACCGAAGCAGTGCTGAAGGGAGAAGAGCAGGAAAGAACAAGACTTGCCAAAGACCTGCATGATGGACTGGGAGGTTTGCTATCAGGCATCAAATATTCTTTCCAATCGATGAAAGGAAACCTGGTGATGACGGCAGAAAATGCGCAGGCCTTTGAACGCAGCATGGACATGCTGGACAGTTCAATAAAAGAAATGCGGCGGGTAGCACATAACCTGATGCCGGAAGCATTGGTAAAGTTTGGATTAGACACGGCATTGAAAGATTTTTGTAACGACATCAATCAAAGCGGCGCTTTAAAAATTTCTTATCAGTCAATTGGATTAGAGGGCGCTGTTATTGAACAAACTACTACTATCAGCATCTATCGGATTATACAGGAGTTAATCAACAATGTACTGAAACATGCCGCTGCCAATAATGCCATTGTACAGGTAAGCAAAACAAACAACAACGTAAGCATAACAGTGGAAGATGATGGAAAAGGATTTGACCAATCACAGCTTGAGCAGGCTGCAGGTATTGGTTGGAACAATATTAAACACCGGGTGGATTTATTGAAAGGCAAATTGGATGTAAATTCACAACCAGGACAGGGAACTTCTGTATTAATTGAATTTTTAGTGTGATGAAAATAAAAGTATTTATAACAGACGATCACTACATGGTGATAGAAGGCATTCGTTCTCTATTGCAGAATGAAAAAGATATAGAATGGATGGGGCATGCATCTAATGCTGACTCCTGCATGGCTTTTCTAAAAAACCAGCAGCCGGATGTGATTTTAATGGACATCAACATGCCTGGCAAAAGCGGCATTGATCTCTGCAAAGAAGTAAAAGATAAATACCCCGGCACATTTGTAATTGGCCTGAGCACATTTAACCAGCAAAGCTTTATTAATAAGATGATGGAGAACGGAGCCAGTGGTTATGTGTTAAAAAACGCTACACAGGCAGAGTTGATGGATGCAATAACAACAGTAGCCAAAGGAAGAACTTATTTGAGTGACGAAGTAGCGGCAGTACTAAAAAATAACGACCACACCAATATCCCGGTAATCACAAGAAGAGAGAAAGAAGTGCTTGAATTGATTGCAGAGGGATTAACCAATGTAGAAATTGCAGAAAAATTATTTATCAGCAACACTACTGTGGATACACACCGAAAAAATCTATTGGTAAAATTTCAAACCAAGAATACGGCATCCCTGGTGAAAACAGCTATGCAACTGCAATTGATTTAACTAACACTATACAGGCACTTCTATAAAAACCGATGTACCTTTCCCCGGTGCTGATTGAATATCTAATTTACCACGCAAATTTTTAACCCTGCTTGCAATATTTTTTAAGCCAATACCTTTTTTTATTTTCTCTGATTGCATATCAAAACCAACACCATCATCTTCCACAGTTAACGATACAACTCTTTCGTTACAGGTTAACTGAACAATAGCGCTTTTTGACCCCGAATGACGAATGACATTTTGAACCAGTTCCTGCACTATTCTGAAAATATGAAATGCTGTTTCTCCCTTTATAGCAGGTGAATCCTGCACCAGGTTCTCAAAAACAATATTCAATTGGCTGGCAGTACTTACTGCACTACAATAATTCTTTATAGCAGCATCCAATCCATCCTGCAATAGTTCTGCAGAAAACATGGTGTGTGATACCGCTCTCAAGTCCTTTATTGAGTCATCCAGTTTATTAATGGTATAATCAAACTGTTGTTCTTTTTCACCCGGTAATTCAATATCATTTTTTATGGCACTAAAAGAATGCTTGATGCCGCTTAGCATACTGCCCAGTCCATCATGCAGTTCTCTTGCAAGCCTTATACGCTCCTGCTCTACTGCCAATTCCTTTTCAAGCTGGGTTCTTTGCTCCTGCAATCTCCTGTTTAAATATTGTTGCACAGCCAGGATGATCAAGGTGGAAGCAATTGCAATCATCATTAGTCTAAACCACCAGCTTTGCCACCATGGAGTAGCTACCGATAGAGACAGCTCATATATTGCTTTTGCCATAACACCGTCTGCATTATAAGCTTTCACTTTTAAAACATAATGGCCTGGCGGTAATTTGCCATATCGTATCAATGCTTTATTAGCGGCATTCACCCAAGTTTTATCATAACCCTGCAGCATATAACTGATACGTGTAGCCGAAGCATCCACATAATCAATTACAGTAAACTGGAAGCTTACGGTATTTTGATTGTACTCAAGATCTAATTGGCTGAGCTCAGAAAAATTTATTGGTGAATGATATACCGAGTCATTTACCTGCAGCTGCGTTAATGTAATTACCGGCGGCGTATTAAATGGCCTGAGCTCGGCAGGACGAAAACCATTTAAGCCATTTACACCACCAAAGTAAAAAGTTCCATCATGTGCTTTACAAAATGCATAGGTGTTATACTCATTGCTTTGCAGGCCGTCTGCTGCAGAAAAAACTTTTATCTCTCTGTTAGATGGATTAAAACGGCTGATACCAGCATTGGTACTAAGCCATAAATACTTACCATCTGGAATTACGCCATATATGTATTGATTATTTAAGCCATCACTGGTAGTAAAAACTTTACTGATAGCTGTTGTGATTTTATTAAAGTGAATAAGTCCGACTGTACTGCCAATCCATATAGAGCTATCGCCAGTTTCAGCAAAACACTTGATGCTGGCCTGCATGGGAAATTGTTTGATCCCTACCAACGAATCATCCTGTAAGCGATATACACCCAATCCTTTAAATGCTTTTGACAAATAAATTTTACCGTTTGCATCCTCATAACTTGTAAGGTAAACATCTGTACTATTAGATCCTTTCACCTCAAGCAACTTGTATTGTTGATGCTCATACTTCACAATAAACAATCCTGCATTGGACGACAACAAAACATCTCCATTTTTTAAAGGGTGGATATAATTGAACTGTGAAGCTTTTTGGTTTTTAATAGTGACATTGGGAAAATTTATCTTCGTTACCTGTTTCGTTTTTATATCGGCTGCATACAATCCACTAAAAGAAGCAATCCAAATTTTATTATCTACTACACAAAGATGTTCTGCAGAAGTGGGCAACTCTTTAATCACTTGTTTTATTTGTCTTGCTGAATCCAGTACCACAATTCCACCCAACTGCGTAGCACACCATATTTCATCGTTCACCGAAATAACTGATCTTATAAAATTATCCGTACCTGCTGCAAGCGTTTCTGCCTTTGTGAGATAATGATTAAAATGAAACTTATCCAGGTTAGCATAATCAACTCCCTTACCCCAAACTGATACCCAAAGATTCCTGTTATCATCCGAATACACATTTACAATCCGGTTTCCGGATAATGCATACGGGCTATTTTCTTTACTGCTGTAATGCTGGAGAACATTGCTTGCAGTATCCATCTTATACAAGCCATCATCAAAACTGCCAATCCACAACGCACCTGTTTTATCAATATGCAGTGAAGAAATATTTAAACGCCAGGCGGCCTCGCTTTTATTGACACGAATAACAGTATCCTTTACATACAAACGAAACAACCCCTTATCAGTACCAAGCCAGTAGTTGTACTCATCCGCCGCAATCATTGTCCTGGCACTAACCTGTTCAATTGGTAATGCATGTTGCGTCCATTGTACCTGGCTACTATTTTTAACAACACCTTCCCAAAGTAAATTGGAAGAATTACTAACGATCATTAGTTTTTTCAGCGGCTGATATAATTGTTGCGGAACTGTTTTAATGATAAGACTATTACCTGCTGCTACAGAATTTAATTGTGTAAATTTTTTTGCAACCGGATCAAATGTAAAAATGCCGGTGCCGGACTGAATCCATATTTTATTTTGTCCATCAATATAAAACGGAGAACAGAACTGATCTCCCGGGCTGAGCACATCAATGCGATAACAGCTAAAACTATCCGCTTTACGATCATAAAAATCAAGGCCGGCATTGCTTCCTATCCATAAGTTATTGTTTTTATCTTCCAGGATATTTAAGAAAAGTGTTCCCTTTAAACCCTCCTTTTCTTTTGGTGAAGAATAAAATTTTTTACAATCCAATCCATCAAAACGGTTTAGTCCATCAAAAGAACTGATCCAAACAAAACCGCGGCTGTCTTTATACACACAGTTATTTACGCCCTGTGTAAGGCCGTTGTTTACTGAAAGATGATTGAAATATAATTGCTGTGAAGAAGCAGCAGCAAAAAAGACTAATAGAAATATTGGGACGAAAAAAATCCGCATGGTTAAATGTAGCAATTCTGCGGAATATTTTTTGCAGCCCTACTGTTTTACAAACCGAATGTTTTTAAAAGGCATAAAATAATTGATGGGCATGTGAAGTGTATCGCCTTCTATTGTGAGATCAATTCCTTTGAAACTTACCTGCTGCAAGCTCGGCTTTAATGTAACTTCAAAATAAGTATTGCTGTTGGTTTCGTCTTTTATCAAAGATAGAATATCAGGAAATAGCTGGTGCTGAAGGTAAATTTTTTCAGCGTTTGGCAGGTTTATTTGAATGAGCCCGGTCCGGTCTGCAAAAAACTCTTCCTTTACATTACCATTTAATACCACAGCTTTTACCATCTCCGCCAAATACTGGTTTTGATCAGTCACTTTAATGGTAAACTGCCTTGCTGATGTGTTTTGTTTTATAATATTAAAATCTTTGCCCGCTTCCTTATTACTTCTTAACACGATCTTATCGCCATCAATTGAATAAGTGCCTTCTGCTAAACGATCGGCTGCCCCATATGAATAAAAAAACCGAAAGCTGCCGTTTTGATTAAACTCAAATGCACCTGCCATTTCATGCATACCGTTTAGTGCATAGGTTCCCGTAATGGAATGTGTTTGTGCTACAATGTTCATGGCTATTATATGAATTAAAAATATTGATAAAGCTATTCTTATCATTTCTTTAAGTTGTCATGTCCTGCTGCAGGCGTTTCACTTGCACTGATCATCGTATCAGCAAGCAATTGGTAACAAGTAATCCAGGCCTCCTTCATCTTTTCATTCCATTCGTTACCCAGTCCTTTTTCAAGCGTCCATAAAAGCGCCGACCCTACCATTTTATAATGTGCCGGCCTTGTGCCATACTCTACATGCCTGCGTGCCATAGCCGCTATTTCATTTGTAATTGTTTCCATATTATCCAGCCTGCTTACAATAACTGAGATCATATCAATCAGCTTAACATACTGTTCTTTCATTTGCTTTGGAAACATTTTCTTTAAGGCAGGGTAGTCGGTAAAAAGTTTGGTGTAAAAAAGATCACCTATCAAAGCAGGATCAATGCTTCTAAACAAACGCCAACTCTGTTTTACCAGTTTCACTTGTTCTTCAGTCATATTGGAGACTTTGTTTTTGTACAACAAAATACCGTTTTTATCTGTGGCAAAAAAAATAAAAGACACTGAAGTGTAGCAAAATACAATTTAAGTGTATTATGTACTGAAGAGCCATATTGAGTTATTGTTGCTCCTGCATTCCAAAATTAGATTTATACATTTCAGTGCTGTTTTTCTGCAATTCATGCTAGTATATTTTAAGACAATTTTTTCCTGCTGCAATTTCGAGTTATAAAATGAAATGATCATGCAACCTATTCCTTTAATTACAATAGCTACCACCAGCGGTCACTACTTTTTTAGCCCGGAAGAAATAGTAAGACTCGAAGCCAGCAGTAACTATACCAACATCTACTTTACCAATAAAAAAAAGATGCTTACATCCAAAGTGCTCAAAGAATATGCGGCAATACTGGAACCGATGGGTTTTGTACGTACCCATCGTACCCACCTGGTGAACAAGCGCCATATCGCTTTTGTAAGCCCGGATGGATGCATTGTGATGAAAGATGAATCAGTAGCGGAGATATCAAGAAGAATGAAACCGCAGGTAATGAAAGTATTAACGCAGGCAGCGTAAACAATATTAGTTTTTCTCTTCAGTTTCAGTGTATGCCATGTAAAACAATCCAAACTTACTGGCCGGCCCGTCTTAAAAGACGGGCCTTTTTTTAAAACAATTTATAACATTCTAAAAACAGCAGTATGAAAAAATTTTGTGTCTTTATTTTTCTTTCCGCGCTGTTAGCGGCTTGTAACATTTCTCCGGAAAAAACTTTTAGCGTAGCGGCATTAAACTGTAACCTGCTGTACGGCATCACAGGTAAAGCCATGCAACAGCAACTGGCAAGCCAATCT
>CAZDHQ010000233.1:0-6849 GCA_964505135.1 uncultured Ferruginibacter sp. | reverse complement strand
AATTGAAATGGATAGCATCGCAATAAACACTAACAATTATCCATACTATTTTAAATACAAAGGTCAGCAAAAAATCATAAGGACTACATCCGTCATTACAAGAAATTTAATTACAGAGGGATACCTGCGGAGCGTATCAAGGTCGGATAACAATCCGCATGGGTTCTTAATTGAGAAATGGCAAACCCTGGAGAATGCAGATATAAATACCCAAACAAGATGATATGTGGCTGTTTAAAAAATATAAAAAGGAAAACACTACTGGTGCTGTATCTGATAAAGTAGCCGGAAAGATTGCAGGTTTCGGTGTCGCAATGCAGAGCAGGTTTGCTGCAACAATGAACAAACTATTTGAAAAGATGAACAATAAAAGACTTAAAATATGGCTCGGTGTTTTTTGTATTACTTGCGGCGGGTATAGTATCTATCTTTTGACCAATGCAATTGTTAGTCCATCGGCAACGCAGCCTTCAATTAAAATTGACCCGGTAAATATTCCAAAGCATTATAACAATACGGGTGATGAAATGCTTTCTACTGATAATGCAGTAGATAAAGAAACGTTCTTGAAAATTCAGGCATTCAAAAACTATATGGACAGCCTGAAGCAAGCTAAGAGTATTCAATACGACAGCATACTCGCCGCAAGGCCATACCTGATGGATACCGTACTAATGCTTGAACAAATTTATTATTCACAAAAACAAAAATGAGGTTTATGAAAAAAGTAGAGCAATCGCAAGCCTTTCTGCGTAAACGAAAAATGATGCTGGTGCTGCCGGGTATTGTATTGCCATTTATCACAATGGCGTTTTGGGCATTGGGTGGCGGCAATGGTACTGAAGCAAAAGCAAATATTCAAACAGCAGGTTTAAATCTTAATCTGCCAGATGCAAAGCTAAAAGATAACGATGGGAACAAACTTAGTTTCTACGAGCAGGCTGAAAAAGATTCCCTTAAAATTCTTGAACAAATGCGTAACGACCCTTTTTATCTCTCTTCTCCTGATACTATTGCAAGCTCCATGAATGAGGTTGAACAGATGACGATGGCATCTGCCAATAAATACAATCAGAAATTAATAACCTCACCCTACAGCAACGCTTCAGCTAACCCTGAACAAAAGCTGTTGGAGAAAATAGCACTGTTGCAAAATCAATTGAATAAACCTGAGGTATCCGCCACTGACGAAACAGATACCCAACCATTCTCTATTAATGACGCAGAGTTTACCGGCCAGGTAAGTAAACTGGAAGAAATGATGAATGGAATGAGCAACGGCAATACCGAAGACCCTGAGATAAAACAATTGGGAAACACATTAGATAAGATATTAGATATACAACATCCGCAAAGAGTAAAGGACAGGTTAAAAGAAAAATCCCTTCAATATAAAGAAACAGTGTTTCCGGTTGCTAAATTTTCTTCCGCTACAAGCATCAGCCTGCTTGATACAGGTAAAAGGAAAGTTAACAATAGTGCAGCTTTTTACGGAGTAAACGATGAAAATGAAATTGAAACGGATGACAATGCCATTGAGGCTGTTGTTCCTGAAAATACCGTCCTGGTAAATGGTGCTGTATTGAAACTAAGATTAGCATCTGACATTTACATTAATGGGGTATTGATTCCAAGGAATAATATTGTTTCCGGTTTAGTGGCGCTGGATAATGAACGGCTGCAAGTAGAAATAAACAGCGTCCGTTATAATAATTCTTTGTTCCCGGTAAAATTGGAAGTCTTTGACCTCGATGGCCTTGCCGGTATTTATATTCCTGGGGCCATTTCAAGAGATGTGGCAAAGCAATTTGCCGACAACAGTTTACAATTAATGGAACTCACAACACTTGACCCTTCCTTAAAAGCACAGGCTGCAGCAGCAGGTGTAAATACAGTAAAGAGTTTGCTCAGCAGAAAAGTAAAGCAGGTGAAAGTAATGGTGAAAGCCGGATACAAAGTGCTGCTCCGTGATAAAAATATTCAACAACAATAAAACTAAAAAAACATGAAAAGAGTATTCATATTGATATGCTGCTTTTGGCTGGTAAGCAGAGCGACGGGGCAAACTACCCTGTGTATTTCCACAGATAAAACAACCAGCCTCATTTTTCCGTTTGCCATAAAGCATGTGGACAGAGGGAGCCAATCAATTTTAGCACAGCAGGTAAAAGATGTACCCACTATATTATTGGTAAAAGCTGCAACCAATGACTTTAATGAAACAAACCTGAGTGTAGTAACAGATGATGGAAGTTTGTATTCTTTTGCGGTTTGTTATGACTTGCATCCGGCTACATGGGTACATTACCTGCCTGTAAATAATAAAGCAACCACAGCCATGTATGCAAATGGAATCCTGGACAATGCCCGTACAGTTAAACATATCAAGGATAAGAAGTGGCAATCTGTTGCAGAGGTTACCGGCATCTATATCAAAAACGATGTATTGTTTTATCAGCTTTCAATTAAAAACAATTCCTCGGTGGACTATACAATTGACTTTATCCGTTTTTTAATCAGGGATAAGAAAAAAGGAAAACGTACCGCAATGCAGGAGATTGAACTGAAACCAATTTACACAGTTGGCAACCTGAATAAAGTAAAGGCTGAAACCACCTCAAAATTGGTGTTTGCTTTAGACAAGTTTACGATACCGGATGCCAAAAAACTGATTTTGCAGATTAACGAAAAAAACGGTGGCCGGCATTTTTCAACGCTGATTAAAAACAAGCAATTGATGCAGGCTATCACTTTACCAGATTATAAATGAACATGGAGCATCCGATAGCTGACGAGGTATTGGCCATTGCAGAATTTGAAATTTCGAAAGGCAATCAATGGATGGTATATAACCAGTCATTGTATTTTATTGATAAAAGTGATGTGTTCTTTTTCAGCAACCAGGAAGATGCAGTTCAATTTGCAAACGATAATATAAGTGACTATGACAACTATAAAGTGCTGCAAGTTCGCTCAATTAAAGACTTACTGGAAAAGATACACTATGGTTATGAACTTGAAAGGAGCTCAGGCATTGACCCGGATAGTAACGGTTTATACAATAAGGATGGCAATGCTTTTACCGACGCATTGATTGACGATATTGAAACAAAACAACTTTCATTATTTAATAAACAACTAAATACAAATTTTATGAATCAGGAAAATTTAAAGTATTTGATGGACAACATTAAATACATGGGTTTTGGTGAAAAACTCAACACTGAACTTGAACAAAAGATGCAGGAAGGAAAAACAGACTTTCAGCTAACTGCAAGTGTGGAATTCAATAAGAAATCATTTGAAGCTACACTGAATTTCAGAAAGTCAGATTCCACAGACATGTATTTCTTCAACAATTATCATGCATCTCTGGAAAAAAGCAATGGTGAAAAAGTGGACCACACCTTTTACCTCAATAAAGGAAAAGGTGTTACAGCTAAAGAAGCCTTTAACCTGCTGGATGGCCGGGCAGTTCACAAAGACCTTGTAACAAAAGACGGCAATGAATACAAAGCCTGGCTGCAGCTCGACTTTGAAAACAAAACCGACAAAGGTTTTGAAGTAAAGCAGTTTCATGAAAATTATGGGTATGATTTAAAAGGGGCTGTTGAAAAATTTGCTATAGCAGAACTCAAAGAGCCGGAAAAAGAAAAGGCACTGATGGCATCACTTCAAAAAGGCAATGTACAGTCTGTTTCCATAGAAAAAGATGGAGAAAGCCATAAGATATTTATGGAAGCAAACCCACAGTACAAAAATGTAACCCTGTACGATTCCAACATGAAAATGGTGGCTAAAGAATCTATTGGTCAATACCAGGCTGGTATAGAAAAGGGAGCCAAAGCCGTGAAAGAAGAGGTGGCAGATGATAAAAAAAAAGATTTGAAACAGGGGCAAAAGCCGGATGAAAAAAAGTTGGAAAAGAAAAATGACAAATCTCTTTTGCCGAAAAAAAGAGAAAGTAAATCTAAAGGCTTGGGAGTATCATAAATACTCCTGAGCTATTTCTGGTAATTCAAAAAAAATGCAAAATGAATATTCAGAATATTGCAGCATTGGCATCACAGTTAAAAGCTATCGGCTTTGACAATATGGGGCATCCATTGCTTAAACGAATTTGCTTTACACCTGCCAGTTTTATCATCACCGAAAAGCTATCTAAGGTGCCAGAGAGTATCTTATTCAATTTTTATTTTGAAAAAGTAGGTGGCAGCGGAACTTACAGCCTGCTTTATTATGATGCGATTTTGCAGAAAGAGAATTCTTTTTCTGATATTAAAATTGATGGGGTTAGCGCAAAAAACATTGCGGAAAGCATGACGCAAATTGATTGGAAAGCTGCCTTCGATTTATCCAAACAAAAAGTTTTTAATCCTGAAGACAAGTTGAGTTATGAAAATGAATTAAAAATCTTCGGAGTAGTTAGTGATTTGAATAAACTTGAAGCTACTGAAGATGGGAAAGTAATTTCGATTGCATTGAAACAAAAATATTGGGCAGAAATAACATACCAGGATATAATGGGTCCAATAACTAATAGTAGAAGTAAATCTGAAATAAGTCAACGATTTTACTTTTCAGAAGGTCAGCCAGTAATATCTGCTGACGAAGCGTACAGGTTTTTGTTAAACCGATGGTTGGAGAAACAGATGCAGGCAAAAAAGAAACAGCAGGATAGTGATGGTGAAGCCGGAATTGAAGAATCAAATGATAAGTCAGGCAGCAGCTTATTAAAAAAACGACGCATTGGAAGTAATAAGATTAGCAAAAGACACAAATCAGCCCAGGATTAACTATGGAACTCTTTCCACCATTAACATCTTTTTATAGTGCCATAGCTAATGATACAAGAATCGGAGCTACACATATCAGTTTATATATGGCATTGCTGCAGCAATGGAACTTGAACAAAGGAGAAAATCCAATTTTGATTGAAAGGAAAAAAGTAATGAAGGCTGCAAAAATAAGTTCCCGCCATACTTACAACCAATGTATCAATGACCTTCACAATTATAACTATATTATTTACAAACCTTCAGTAAATGCATCTGTACAAACTGAAATCATTATAAACTTTAAGAAGGAGGTTGCTTAAAACTATACAAGCTGCAATAGATTTTGAATTATAAAAACAAGGAGGTGTGAGATGGAAAATGTGAGACCTGAAAAGGTAATAGAAATTTTAAAAGCCCATAATGTGCATATCTCATTGGAGGAAGCTGCGTTAATCATTGCCTTTATGGTTAAATTTGCAAGAATAGCATTAACTAAAATTTCATAGCTATGACAGCAGATTTGTATATCCGTGTGAGTACCGACGAACAGGCAGATAAAGGATATTCGCAACGGGACCAGGAAGAGCGGTTAATAAAATATTGCGACAACAACAAAATCAAAATTCGCAGGGTGATTTTTGAAGACCATTCTGCGAAGTCATTTATCAGACCTAAATGGATTGAGTTATTGATTGATTTAAAGAAAAGAAAAAGTGCGGTTGATTTTATACTCTTTACAAAATGGGACAGGTTTAGTCGTAATGCTGGTGATGCTTATCAAATGATTAACACACTTAGGAAATTAAGTGTAGAGCCACAGGCAATAGAACAGCCATTAGATTTAGCTGTGCCTGAAAACAAACTGATGCTGGCGTTTTATCTGGCTGCACCAGAAGTTGAGAATGACCGCAGGGCGTTGAATGTTTTACTTGGAATGAGAAAAGCGAAAAAAGAAGGTCGTTGGATGGGACAAGCACCGGTTGGCTATACAAATAAGATTACTGAAGATGGTAAGAAATTTATAGCGCCGAAATATCCTGAAGCAACAGTAATGAAATGGGTTTTTGAAACAATTGCAGAAGGTCAATTGAACGTAGAGCAAATAATGAAGCAAGCTTTTGCAAAAGGCGTTAAATGTTGCAAAGCTAATTTCTGGAACTTATTAAGAAATCCTGTTTACTGCGGACGTATTTATATTTCCGGTTATAAAGATGAACCTTCAAGACATGCACAAGGTTTGCATGAACCTGTAATTTCGGAAACATTATTTTACGATGTTCAGGATTATCTTGACGGAAAAAAAAGAAACTATCGCACCAAAGTTGGTAGTTTGGATGTTCTGCAATTAAGGGGTTACATCATCTGCCCCAAATGTGGTAAGATTTTGACGGGAAGTGCCTCCACTGGAAGAAACGGCAAATACTACTACTATCACTGCAGCTCAGTTTGTGGCACCCGTTTCAAAGCGGATAATGCCAACCAGTTATTTTCAAGAGAATTAAAAAAACTGATTCCAAAACCCGGAATGGCAGAAGTTTATAAGCTGGTTATTCAGCAAGAATTCCGGTCAAAAGCAAAGTCCCAAAGAGAGGATGCCAAACAAATACAGGAGGCTCTTGCTAAAGCTACCACAGAGCTTTCCAATGCCCGTAAATTACTACTGTCAGGCGAAATTGAGCCTTCCGACTATCGGATAATTAAAGAGGAATACGAGAAGAAAATAACCGTTTTAGAGGCAAGGCTGATGGACTTATCCCGGGAGACAAATAATATTGATAATTTGATTAATAAAGCCTTGTCCTCCCTGACCTCATTGGACGAACTATACGAGAAAGGCGATAATAAAACCAAAAGGGAAATCATTGGTTCGATTTTTCCCGAAAAACTCGTTTTTGACGGATTCAATTATCGAACCGCTCGTTTGAATGAAGCAGTTCAGCTAATATACAGTCTGGGCAAGGGTTTCAGCCAAAAAGAAAATGGACAAACCGAATCAATTTTCGATTTGTCCATTTCAGTGCCCAGGACTGGATTCGAACCAGCACATCCTTGCGAACGCTGCGACCTGAAC
>CAZDHQ010000232.1:3085-6849 GCA_964505135.1 uncultured Ferruginibacter sp. | reverse complement strand
GGATGTTGGGCTCGGATATCTTACCTTAAACCGGTTGGCCAATTCACTGAGCGGTGGAGAAAGCCAGCGCATACAGTTAACAAGAAGTCTGGGTAGCAATCTTACTAATTCATTATACATTTTAGATGAACCATCAATTGGCTTACATAGTCGTGATACAGAAAGACTGATTCGTGTTTTAAAGGAATTAAGAGATTTAGGTAACACGGTAGTAGTGGTGGAGCATGATGAGATGATGATGAGAGAAGCAGACTATATCATTGATATGGGGCCTTTGGCAAGTCATCTTGGTGGAGAGGTGGTAGCAGCAGGAAATTTTGAAGAGCTTATAAAAGATAAAAACAGTTTAACGGGAAAATATTTGTCAGGTCAGTTAACTATTGATCCTCCTGCAACTGTAAGAAAATGGAAACGCAGTATTACTGTTGAAGGTGCAAGGCAAAACAACCTGAAAAATATCAATGTAGCGTTTCCTTTGAATGTATTGAGTGTGGTAAGTGGGGTAAGTGGTAGCGGCAAGACCACTTTGGTAAAACAAATTTTATATCCTGCATTACAAAAAATAAAAGGAGAAGGAACAGATAAAGCTGGACTGCATAAAAAAATCTCTGGTGATATTGATGCTATTACCCAGGTGGAAATGGTAGATCAGAATCCAATAGGCAAGTCGTCAAGAAGCAATCCAGTTACATATATCAAAGCTTATGATGAAATAAGAGAGCTATTTAGCAAGCAGCCATTAAGTAAGCTCAGAGGCTTTCAGCCAAAACACTTTTCCTTTAATGTGGAAGGAGGAAGATGTGACGCCTGTAATGGTGAAGGCGAACAAATTGTAGAAATGCAGTTTTTGGCTGATGTGCATTTAACCTGCGAAGTATGTGGCGGAAAGAAATTCAAAGAAGAAGTGCTGGAAGTAACATACAAAGACAAGAATATTTATGAAGTGCTTGAAATGGGTGTGGATGAAGCCATCGAATTTTTCTCAAAAGATAAAGATGGTGTGGCTGTAGCAGAAAGAATTCGGCCTTTGAGTGATGTTGGTTTAGGTTATGTAAAGCTGGGCCAGTCAAGTAATACACTTTCTGGCGGTGAGGCACAGCGTGTAAAACTGGCTTCATTTTTAGGCAAAGGCAAAGCGCAGGGAAGCATCTTGTTTATTTTTGACGAGCCTACCACGGGTTTGCATTTTCATGACATCAAAAAATTACTGGCTTCTTTTAATGCATTGATTGACCAGGGACATTCTATTTTAGTGATAGAACACAATACAGATGTAATTAAGAGCGCCGACTGGATCATTGATCTTGGCCCGGAAGCCGGCGATGGGGGTGGCAGTGTTGTTTTTGCCGGTAAGCCTGCTGATTTAAAGAAGGTGAAGGAGAGTTATACAGGGAGGTTTCTATAGGGGAGGTGCTTTTGGCCACCTTAACCTTAAGTAAAGCTTCATAATTTAAGTTGATAGCCCGTACTTCTACCTCCTCCAAACGGAACAAATATCCCTTTGGCAGCTAAGTCCTGTAGATCCCTGGTGGCAGTGGCTTTGGATGTTTTTGTTATGCCAGTGTATTTTCCTGCATTCATTCCGCCAATAAATCCTTTCGGACCTTCATCAAGCATGCGCCTTATAACCTTAAGCTGGCGTTCGCTTAATTCGTTTTTATAGTGGTCAAAAAACTTTACTTTTTTTAATGTAAACTCTATTTGCTCTTCTGCTTCTGTTTGTGCATCTAATATCACTTTTGTAAAATACTTTACCCATGCTGTAACATCGGTTGATTGCTGGGCTTTGCTTAGTGCCGAATAATCGTCGCACTTCTTTCCTTCTATTGCCTTTGATAAACTTAACATTACTGGCCTTCCTATTCCCTGTGATAGCGTTTTTTCTGCAATAGCCCTTCCTATCCTGCCATTACCATCTTCAAACGGATGGATGCTTTCAAAATATAAATGAGCTATGGCGCTTCTTATTGCACCTTTTTTTATTTCTTTTTCACCGCCGGGTGCGGAATCATTAAACCATTTTATATATCGCTCCATCTCTTTTGGAACTTCATTGGAAGGCGGAGCTTCAAAATGTACTTTTTGTTTTCCAGCAGCGCCACTTACCACCTGCATCGGTTCGTTATGGGTACGCCATTTACCTACTTCCATAATACTACTATCTCCAAGAAGCATACGGTGCCACTCAAACAGCTTTTCTTTTGTCAAGGTGTCATTGTATGTCTTCCTCACATCAGCCATTAAATCGCTTACGCCTTTTGCTTTTCTATCTTTAGTATTTGATTTAATGGTAAAACCTAAGTTTTTTTTTATTGAAGACATCACATCCGCACGGCTAACATACTCTCCTTCAATTGCAGATGTTTTGATGGCTTCGGTAGTCATTACATCAATTAATGCTTCCGTTTGTATATTAGTCGGCAATGCTTTTAATATGCCTGAATAATGACCTGTCTTTTCAGCTAATGCATATAAGGTGTCCTCTGCTGCGGAAGCATTGTATTTGAAATATGGCCAGTTATCAAATTCCCAGTTGTATCGTTGCATGAGCCGAATAAGCAATTTATTCGGCTCAAATATAGCCATTTTTTGAGCCGAATAGCTAAATTATTCGGCTCATGGCAAATAAAAAATCCGGCTGCATTACAGCCGGATTTTCAAAAAGACTTTCTATAAATTTATTTTTTCATCGCCTCCGCCATTGTCTTGCCAATATCCGCAGGGCTTGCTACCACATGTATACCGCACTCCGCCATAATCTTCATCTTAGCAGCAGCAGTATCATCAGCGCCACCCACAATGGCACCAGCATGGCCCATACGGCGTCCGGGAGGAGCAGTCTGACCGGCGATAAAACCAACCACTGGTTTTTTATTGCCGGTTGATTTGATATAATTAGCAGCTTCAGCTTCCATGCCTCCACCAATTTCTCCAATCATCACGATCGCATCGGTTTCAGGATCATTCATAAACAGTTCAACTGCCTGCTTGGTAGTAGTTCCGATGATAGGATCACCGCCAATACCAATGGCTGTTGAAATACCCAAACCAGCTTTGGCTACCTGGTCTGCAGCTTCGTATGTGAGGGTGCCACTTTTTGAAACGATACCAATTCTTCCTTTCTTAAAAATAAATCCTGGCATAATACCCACTTTACATTCTTCAGCAGTAATAACGCCGGGACAGTTAGGGCCAATCAAACGGGCGTCTTTACCTTGCAGGTAATTTTTCACTTTCACCATATCCTGTACCGGAATACCTTCTGTAATACAAACAATTAGTTTAATACCGGCATCAGCCGCTTCCATTACTGCATCTGCAGCAAAAGCCGGGGGAACAAAGATGATACTAACATCAGCACCGGTGGTTTTTACCGCTTCTGCCACGGTGTTAAAAACAGGTTTTTCTAAATGGGTAGAACCGCCCTTACCAGGTGTAACACCACCCACCACATTGGTCCCATATTCAATCATCTGCGTAGCATGAAATGTACCTTCTGTACCGGTAAAACCCTGTACAATTATCTTTGAATCTTTGTTTACTAAAACTGACATAGCTTTTTATTAAGTGGATGCAAAAATAGGGGTAAAAATTGAGTTGATTAAATTGAAAAGGAGATATGCCTTTAAAAAGCAATAGTTTAGTCAAGCAATTAACTGCATGTTTATTGCAAGTTGCTTGCCTGAATAAATTTGTACTGCTAATATTTCAAAATACTAAACAATGGAGATTGTAATAACAGATGGATATACGCTAAACCCCGG
>CAZDHQ010000232.1:1736-3075 GCA_964505135.1 uncultured Ferruginibacter sp. | reverse complement strand
AGCAATTTGGTAAGCTCACTATTTATGATCGTACAGACCCGGTAACATTGATTGAAAGATGTTATAAGGCAGATATTATACTCACCAATAAAACTGTACTCACAAAGGAATTGATACAGTCGGCATCCAATCTTAAGTTAATTGCAGTAACTGCCACCGGGTATAATAATGTAGACATTGCTGCAGCAAAAGCAAAAGGTATCATAGTAAGTAATGTGCCTGCTTATGGAACTTATTCTGTAGCACAACATGCTTTTGCTTTATTGCTGGAGCTGGTAAATCATGTTGGATTAAACGCTGCCAGTACTGCAAAAGGAGAATGGAGTAAGGCCAAGGATTGGTGCTATACGCTCAAACCGATTGTGGAGCTAAAGGATAAAGTAATGGGTATTGTAGGCTTTGGTAAAATAGGTAAACAAATGGCACTGATAGCGCAGGCTTTTGGCATGCAGGTGATTTATTTTGGCGGAAGAGAACAGCTTGCTAATGCAACGCAGGTTGAATTGCCCCAGTTGTTTATACAGGCTGATGTGGTATCACTGCATTGCCCGCTTACCAAAGACAATGCTGGTTTTGTAAACAGGGAATTACTTGAGTTAATGAAGCCAACAGCTTTTTTGATCAATACTGCAAGGGGTGCATTGATCAATGAAAAAGATTTTGCCCAGGCACTTCAGCAGCGGCGTATTGCTGGTGCAGCCCTGGATGTGCTGAGTGCTGAACCACCTGCAAAAGATCATCCTTTAATTGGATTGGAAAACTGCGTTGTAACATCGCACAATGCATGGATATCATTTGAAGCAAGGCAAAGAATGATGAATATTACTGCAGCGAACATAAAAGCATTTTTAAATGGCAGTCCTCAAAATGTGGTTAGCTGATGAATATAATTGTAGCGCCGGATAAGTTCAAAGGAAGCCTCAGCAGCAAGCAGGCCTGTAAAAGTATTGCCGAAGGAATAAAACAGGCAATGCCTGATGCTGAAGTATTACAATATCCAATGGCTGATGGCGGCGATGGTTTTGATGAAGTATTAGCTTATTATCTAAAAACTGAAACCGTTACTTGCCAAACCTTTGATCCATTAATGCGACCCATGGAGGCAAGCTATCAATGGCAGACCACAACTAAAACAGCAATTATTTCAGTAGCTGCAGCAAGCGGCTTATGGTTACTAAAACAGGAAGAAAGAAATGCTTTGGCAACCACCACTTACGGTACAGGCATACTAATAAAGCATGCGATTGAAAAAGGAGCTGAAAAGATTATCCTTGGTCTTGGCGGAAGCGCTACCAATGATGCAGGTTTTGGCATTTTGTCTGCACTTGGTTTTAAACTG
>CAZDHQ010000232.1:0-1726 GCA_964505135.1 uncultured Ferruginibacter sp. | reverse complement strand
AGGAAACCCGGTTAAACCAATTGGTGGTAATCTTTCATTGATTAGCCAAATTAAGGTTCCTGAAAATTTACCTACCGTTAAGTTCACCATAGCTTGCGATGTTCAAAATGTGTTGTTTGGAGCCAGGGGCGCTGCCTATGTGTATGCATCACAAAAAGGTGCAGATGAAAAAGGCGTAAAAGAATTGGATAAAGCATTGCAGCATGTTGCAAAAAAATTAAGTGAATGCACAGGCAAACAAGTTGAAAATATAAAAGGCACAGGTGCTGCGGGGGGCATAGCTGCTGCGTTACTTAGTTTTTTTAATTGTATCATTCAAAGCGGTGCAGCAATAGTGATAAAGGAATCCGGAATAGAAAAGACTTTGGCAGGTGCAGATTTGCTGATTACCGGCGAAGGAAAACTGGATGCACAGAGCGGTTATGGAAAAGTAATACATGAGTTAACAAATACAGCAAAACAGTTTAATATACCTGTAACAGCACTATGTGGCAAGGTGGCAATTAATGAAAAAGAAATAAGCCGGGCTGGTTTAGCATCGGCTTATCAAATAATTTCAGATGAAGTAGATGAAGATGCGGCTATAAGCAATGCTGCTAATCTGCTGCAAAATCTTGCGGTTAAAGTAATGGCTTCTTTTATAGGCAACAGTTAATCTACTCTACGCAGCAGGCTAATATAAGTTGGAAAGTGATCACTATAGCCATAATTATAAGTGCTGCCATCAAAAGTTCTTTTTGCATATCCCCTGTATTTGCCAGTTTTCTGCATCATAAACTCACGGTTAAATATATACGCTTTGTGATAGAACCACCCTTTCTGTTCTTTATTTAGCCATCCGGCTGAAATAATAATTTGATCAAACAATCCCCATGAATCCTGGTAGGCAAGTGTGCCTATTCCTCTTTTATAAAAGTCAACCCAGGGATTGAAAAGTTCTGGTGCTGTTACATCCTCCGCTTTTCCTTTAGCCTTCAGTACTTTTACCACACTTGGACTTACTGGATCATCATTCAAATCTCCCATCAGTATTACTTTCGCTTTTGGATCAATCGCAGTAAGAGAATCAATTTTTTTCTTACTTACCATGGCTGCAGCTGCCCTTGCTGGCGCAGATCTTTCTTCTCCGCCACGGCGGGAGGGCCAGTGATTTACAAAAACATGTACCGTGTCTGTGAGTAAAACTCCTTTTACATACAAAATATCACGGGTATAGAATGCATCTTTGCTACCACCCGGCAGTGCTACAAAAAGCGGTGCACTGCTAATCACTCTAAAATATTTCGGATTGTATAGTAAGCCTACATCTACACCCCTTGCATCTGGTGAGTTATAGTGAACAAATTTTAGTTTACGTTCCTTTAGACCTTCCTGCTTTACCAGGTCTTTAAGCACAGTATCATTTTCTATTTCCGCTACACCCACCAATGCTGCTCCATCAGGGTTAATATCAGTACCGATTTGTGAAAGCACTGTAGATAACCTGCTTAGTTTATCCGAATACACTTGGCTGTTATAATGATAGGCAGAAGTGGGTAAAAAATCATCATCATTTTTTGACGGATCGTTTATGGTATCATAGAGATTTTCTAGGTTATAGAAGCAGACAACTACCGGCTGATATCTATTGATTTGTGCATTTGTAGTGAGGCTGATGACCGAAGCAAAGGCCAGGCAACAATATATTAGGTGTTTTTTCTTCATTAGCGAGGACAATTTTAACGAA
>CAZDHQ010000231.1:0-6850 GCA_964505135.1 uncultured Ferruginibacter sp. | reverse complement strand
CAGATCACCATTATTTTTAAAACCATAGTTGTGGATTTTTACCTGGGGAATTTGTGAAAGCGTATATTCTTTTGTAGCAATGTTAGAAGCCTGGTTTCTAAAAGTTATAAAATCATGATCCGTGATATCTTTTGGAAATCCATTTGTGATAACCATATCCCTGAAACCATCATTGTCAAAATCCGCCACCAGCGGGCACCAGCTCCAGTCGGTTTCAGATATGCCTGCCAGGTAACCAATATCGCTGAAAATTGGATCTCCAATTGAATCATTCGCTTTAACTGTAAATCCCTGGTTTAACTGAAGTGAATTTCTTACATACTGGTACTGATAATGGAAGTAATCACTATTTTGGAAAGTCTGATAGCTGTTAGATCCCAGCATCATTTTTTTTCTATAGTTATCTTCAGGACTCATATCTAATTCTACAATGTCTGATAGCCCATCATTATTGATATCAATTACATCCTGCCCCATACCATTAGCAGAAGTATGTTTCAGGTACTCAGTGGCTTTATCAATAAAAGTTCCGTCATGGTTATTGATGTATAACAGATCATTGGAGTTAAAATCGTTGGTAACAAAAATATCTTTCCACCCATCCTGGTTAATGTCTGCAATGGTTACACCGTGTCCGTAGCCTTCAATTGTAACACCCGCCTGCTTACTTACATTGGTAAAAACGGGATGCTTCAGCGTTTCGCTAAAGTCATTTCTAAATAGTCGCCCTGTACTTGGGTAGGAGCCATCTTTTATTTTAGGTCTGAAGATTGCAGGGTTGTTCTCTTTAATAATTTGATTAACTGCAAGGTAAACATCTAAATCTCCGTCATTATCGTAGTCAAAAAAAGCAGCCATGGTTGTATGGGTCGTATCATCAAGGCCATACTCCTTAGCCATGTTCTTGAAGTGAGGAACACCTTTGCTGTCTGCGCCCTGGTTTATATAAAAAAGGTTTCTCCTTTTCTCTGGATTGTGGTCCATGGAAGCACATACATAAATGTCCATCCAACCATCATTGTTGATATCTACTACAGAAACACCCCTGCTCCATTTACCATCGCCTGCTACACCTGCATCTTTGGTTATATTTTCAAATTTCAGGTTTCCTTTATTTAAATAAAGTTCATTAGAAACCAGGCTTGCTGTGAAATACAGATCTGGCAATCCATCATTATTAAAGTCTGCTACGCCTACACCACCGCCGTTATAGATATTGGTAACATCAATTGGATTGATGGAGTCGGTCTCTTTTATAAGATTATTAAAATGTATGCCTGAATGGCTTGACGATACTTGTCTGAACAAGGAATGACTTTTTTCACCACAAGATGTAAATAAGATGGCAGCAAGCAATAGGTATAGAAGTAATAGTCTCATAAAGCTATATACGCAATTAGTATGTCTGTAAATTACAAAGAAGAGATGGTTGCCCATCTCTTCTTTGTAAAGTTTTATTTGTTAATAAAATTAGTAGCCAGGATTTTGCTTAATCCTGATTGTGCCATCAGCATTAAGGTTATCTACTGTTGCCTGTGGAATAGGAGCATACTCATTCTTACCAGCAGTGAATTTAGCATCAGCCTTTAACGGTCTTAATACTTTCTCACGAGCAATGTAAGCATTTAGTGTTGGCTCAGCTATACCCCATCTAACCAAATCAAAGAAGCGGTTTCCTTCCATAGCAAGCTCCAGCCTTCTTTCAAAACGAATAGCTTTGATTGCATAATCTTTGTTGGGGAAAGAAGGATAAAGACCAATTTTATAGTTGTCAGCTGGAGTTGTTTGAGTGGTATACTTTGCAGCAGCAGCATCATAGTTACTGTTTTTATATACCCAGCCTGCAGGATTCATCGCACGCTCACGAATTTTATTTACATAACCCAGGGCAGTTGTCAGATCATTCTCGTCAGCAGCACATTCGGCAGCCCAAAGAATTACATCAGCAAAACGAATAATATTTACGTTGTTAGCAGTCAACTCAGTTGGAGCCCAATAGGCACTACCAACATCGGTGTAAGTTCCCTTTTGAGAAGCGGCGTACACATTTTTAAGAGGGCTTAAAGTACCATCATTTTGAGGATTTCTAATCCATGCTTCTCCAGGATGATTACCCCAATCAAGGTAAGGAATACCGGGACGTCCCATTGTCCAGTCAATTCTTGGATCCAGGGTTCCTGTATAAGGAGAACCTGCAGCAGGTATACTGGCTTGAGCACTTACATTATTGCCGCTATACCAGTTATCCAGCAATGGCAAGCCATTAGCGTCAGTTTTGTAAGCATTAGCTAAGTCCTGTGATGGGTTATAGAATCCGCAGCAACCACCAGGGCCACCATTGTAAGGAAAATTCAGGATATCACCATAGTTACCATTGGGATCACCACCCCAGTCCACAGATGAACCGTCCTGTACGGAGGTTTGAGCAGCAAATACTGACTCAGGTCCATTTTTTTGAGCTGGATTAAAATTGGAGTAGAAGTTCGGGAAAAGAGCGTATTTAGCACCACTTGCAGTTCTTCCATTATCTATAATATCCTTTAAAATTGGATAGGCATCAGAATATTTTCTCTGGAACATATAAGCTTTTGCTAACATAGCTTTCGCAGCCCATTTATTGGCCCTGCCGGCTTCACTCCATGTTTCTGGTAAATTGTCCGAGGCAAATTGCAAGTCTTCAACAATTTTTGGCCATGCATCAGTTTCGTTACTGATAGCAGTGTTTTGAGGATTTACTGTTTCATCTACAAACGGGATATTTCCAAACACTTTTTTTAACTCAAAATGAAAATATGCTCTTAAAAAACGTGCCTGAGCAATAATAGCTGTTGCTTTATCTGCACTTATATCAGATGCCAAGGGAACCGTATTAATAACATCGTTACAGCGTTGAACACCTGCATAACAAACTCCCCATTTCTGTGGGATAGCGCCATTGGTAGGTGTCAAAGAAACGAATTGCTCAAAGGGAGCCGCATCATTTACATCACTTGGGTCCGATCCTTTATAAGCATCATCACTTGCTACGCCACCATAAATCCAGTTTGAAGCACCGGAGGCAAATCCATCCCCCGAAGCACCTTCGCCATCAACGAGCGAGTAAGCACCAATTAAAAGTCCCTGTACACCTTTTTCTGAAGCGAGAATTTCGGGGTTTAATGTGCCCAATGGCGGTTTATCTAAAAAGCTTTTGCTACATGCAACCAGAATTAGGCCTGCAGCTACTGCCATAATCGGAACAAATACTTTATAATTTATTTTTTTCATATAACTAATAGTTGAAGATTAAAAACCTAAGTTTACGCCAAATAGAAATGCTGGTGTGTGTGGATAGTTACCTTGGTCAATCCCAAACCCAACAGTGCCATTGATATTATAGCTCTGTAATTCTGGATCTAATCCTTTGTATTTTGTTACAGTAAACAAATTAGCTCCCTGAACATAAATACGCAGTCTTTCAATTCCAGCCTTTTTAAGTATTGCTGGAGGCAGTGTATAACCAATTTGCATCTGCTTACAGCGCAGATAGGAACCACTGCTGATGAAATAGCTGTTGGTAACACCATCTGTACTAAATCCACCTACAGTACGCAATTTTGGAACAGTTGCATTTGGGTTGGAAGGCGTCCAGGAATTAACAGCAGCTTCCCTGCGGATACCACCCTTAAAGAAGTCAGGAAAATCTGTGTAATACAACGTCTGGTTGAAAATGTCATTTCCATATGATCCAAAGAAGAAGGCTGAGAAGTCGAAAGCCTTATAGTTTACTGATAAGTTCAGGCCATAAGTAAAATCAGGATTGGGATCTCCAATGTATGTACGATCATTGTCATCTATCTTACCGTCGGGTTTACCATCAGGCCCACTAACATCTGCATATTTAAAAACTCCTGGAGAAGCATCAACCTGTGTTGGAGATTTTGCAACATCGTCTGCGTCTTTGAATAGCCCAAGCACTTTATAACCGTAGAAAGCACCTACTGGATGTCCCTCTTCATAACGCTGAATAATTACGTTACGAATTTGATCACCATTGAAATAAGGTAAACCAGGGATGTCTACAATTTTGTTTTTATATGTAGTAATCATACCTGTGATATCAAACTTCAGGTCTTTAGAAAGCGAGCCATGGTAAGTTGCATTGAAATCAATACCGGTATTTTGCATATCACCGATATTTACTTTTGGCAGATCGGCATCACCTACAAATAACCTGTCATACTGGGTGCCGGATGCAGTAAATAACAGACCAGACACTTTCTTTTTATACCAATCGATGGTAACGTCTAACTTATTATTAAACAATGTCGCATCGAAACCAATATTTGATATAATGTCTTGTTCCCAGGTAGTAGCGGGGTTGCCGATGTTGCTCCTGTAAAAACCAGATAGAGGAGCATTGCTGGTACCAGCAATATCATAAAAAGACTTACCTGCACGTGTACTATATAAATTATACGGGTTTACAGCCTGTACGTTACTAGTACTACCCAATTTTGCCCAACTATACCTCAATTTCAGATCGTTTATGAAACTAACTCCTTTCATAAATTCTTCCTGAGAAAGTCTCCACGCCAAAGAGTAGGAAGGAAATACACCAAATCTTACATCTTCAGCAAACAGTGAAGAACCATCCCTACGAACGTTAACGTTAGCAAGATATTTATCTGCAAATGCATATTCCAAACGACCAATCTGAGACCAGAGCGCAAACTTGCTTGCTCCGCCGGAGTTTGACTGTGCACCAGGAGCACCAGAATTTAATGTCCAGTAATTAGGGTTTTCAGAGAAGTAGTCGCTTCTGCCGGCATTCATGTCACGGTAGGTATTATAATAAGCTTCGGTACCTACTAATGCTACTATAGCGTGCCTGCCAAACTTATTTGAATATCGAAGTGTATTTGTATAAGTCCAATCGCTGAAGTAGCTAGCACTTTGCCCAAAACTGTTTAACCCTGTGTTACCTTCTGCATTTTCGTATCCTACATAGTTAAAGGCATATCCAAAAGAGTTACTGATGGTGCCTCCAAAACTTGTACGGGCAGTAAAATGTTTCAGAAAATCTGCTTCAGCAAAGATATTTCCATTCACTACATAGTTATGACCACGGTTATCTTTTGTGCGATAGATATCAGCATAAGGATTTCTAGCATTACCTAAACCCTGAGATTTGGTACCAGCAAAATTTCCCTTAATATCGTATACAGGAATAATTGGATCTTCACGGAAAGCAACACTAAATGGACTACCTTCACCCTGGTTACCATACGTTGGATTCTGCTTGTAATAAATGTAAGCATTTTCTCCTACCCTTATGTGATCACCGATACTAAACTGCGTATTAGCCCTTACAGAATATCTTTTATTATATTGGAATCGGGCAATACCTTGTTCGTTTAGGTAACCTACGGAGAAAAAATATGAGCTCTTATCTGTGCCCGAACTCACTGAAATGTTATGACTTTGCTTTGGAGCAGTCCTTGTGATTACATCATACCAGTTAGTTCCAATTTTATTAGCACGAGTTATTTGATTTGTATTAATGTCGTAGGTAGATGGGTCAGGTCCAGTACCAGAAACACCAGCAGGAGTGATGAAGTCAGGAATTACAGGACTAGCCCCCGTTCCATACTGAACATCAGTGGGAACAGCAACACCTGAGTTCAATTGCTGCAACCAAACAGAATTTGCTTTTTCCTGGGTGTTGGCCATATCAAAACCTTTACCCTTGGTAACAATTCCATAGTAACTATCGTAGCTTACTTTTGCCTTACCGCCCTTACCTCTCTTGGTAGTAACGATTATTACACCGTTAGATCCAGATACACCGTAAATTGCAGCAGATGCATCCTTCAAAACCTGAATAGACTCAACGTCATTCACATTGATATCACGTATTGATCCACGAACTCCATCAATAATCACCAGTGGGGAGTTGTTACCAAACGCTGATATACCACGAATGCGGATATCACTTGCAGCCCCGGGCTGACCAGAGGAAATGATTGTCAATCCTGAAGCCCTACCTTGTAACGCTTCCTCACCCGTTCCTACGGGAGTTTGTTTTAAATCCTTAACATTGATAACCGCCACAGATCCGGTAATATCCTTTTTCTTCTGTGCAGTATAACCTGTAACTACAATCTCATTAAGAGATGTAGAAGTTTCTTTCATGGCAGCGTCCACGCTTGAACGGCCACTGGTAGATAATTGCATTGGCTCAAAACCAACTGCTGTTACCACCAAAATACTTTTGTCATTAGGAACTGTGATTTTAAATGTACCATCAAGCCCGGTTTGAGTAGCAACCTTTGAATCCTTAACGGAAACAGTAGCACCAACCACTGGTGAGTTATCTTTTCCATTAACAATTTTTCCGATTACCTCTTTTTGAGCGAAGGATTTGAACCCCAGGAGTAAGAAGAATAGTGCGAAAAGCACACTCCTCCCGAGAGGGAAGTTCTGTTTTCTCATAAGCAATTTTTATTTTTCGTTAGAAGATTGAAGTAAAGATATAATTACTTATGAAAACTTTAACAAGATTTTTTTATTTTTTTTTAAGATTAAAATTGATTTAAAAAAAGAAGTATAAAAAGAGAAATTTTAAATTTTATCTATGCAATACATAACTAAAATAAACACACTGTAATGAAATGGAATACAATTGATTAAAAATAGGAGGATGAGGACAATATACAGGGAGGCCTAAGGAAAAAGAAGAAAATAAAAAAGCCCCACAATAAATCGTGGGGCTGAATGAATATGGCAACTACCTACTCTCCCAGTTGGAATACTAGTACCATCGGCCATAAGGGGCTTAACTTCTCTGTTCGGAATGGGAAGAGGTGAA
>CAZDHQ010000230.1:0-6873 GCA_964505135.1 uncultured Ferruginibacter sp. | reverse complement strand
GAATGCAGGCACCGTTACAGTAGGTGCAATCAATGGTGGCAACCGTACTAATATCATTCCTGAAAAGGTTGAAATGCTTGGCACAATAAGAGCATTGAGTACGGATGATGAAAAAATGATCATCGAACGATTCAAACAAATTGTAACCAAGACTGCAGAGAGTGCAGGCGCTACGGTTGATATCACTTTACCTTACATGACGCATTATCCTGTTACTTCAAATGATCCAACACTCACTGCAATGATGTTGCCTTCATTGGAGAAGACTGCAGGAAAAGAAAATGTATTGCTCTCCGTACCACACACCGGTGCAGAAGATTTTTCCTTCTTTGCTCAAAAAATCCCGGGGCTTTTTATTAACCTTGGTGGTATGAAAAAAGGCGGTGATCCAAAAACAACTGTATCACATCATACGCCGGATTTTTATATTGATGAAAGCGGATTTAAATTAGGTGTAAAGGCCATGTGCAATCTTGCGATTGATTATATGGAAATGGATGCGAAGAAAAAGAAGTAGGCAGGTAGTATCCTTTTACTTTGAAAAATCTTTCCAGGTGATTAATTTTTTTTATATTGTATCATAAACTAAAACTCAGTATTAAATTAAACTGCTTAACATGAAAAAGCTAAAACCATTATTTACAGCCTTTTTTTTATTAGCCGTTGTTGGAGTGAAAGCTCAAACAACAACAGTAGATTATTTTGCCGGCAGGTGGGGTGTGTTACTAAAAGGAATACCGCAGGGTGATACCAAACTTGTCTTTGTACTTGACAGGAAAGACAGTACCCTGGCCGGTGTGGTACAGGATACTACCGGAACGGAAGTTGCAAAACTGGATAAAGTAGAGTTAGCTGAAGGCAGCATAACAGTCTATTTCACTGCACAAGGTTATGATGTAAATCTGGTGTTGAATAAAAAAGACGAGGATCATGTAACTGGTAGCCTGATGAGTATGTTTGATGCAGAAGGAGAACGCATAAAGGCGAAGTAAAATTTATTAGATGTGAGATCGAGATCCTGCTTATCCAAGCAGGATTTTTTATATACCCCGGCAACTGTTATTAGCTTATTATTTCCGATATTTAAACTCTATTAATTGCTGCACTGGTTTATCAAAGTTTGCCATCATGATTTATTAATAATTTACCAAACTACCACTGTTTATAGGATGAAAGAGGAGAAAAAAATCAATTTAATAACCATCACGAGGATCATTGGAATCGCATTTTTGATTCTAGGCTTTGCATCGTCCTGCAAACAAAAAAATAATCCTGCAGGCATCGACCAGTTTTGTAAAAATCAATTGCCAAAATGGAATCAGCAACTCACCTATGTAATCATGACGGATATTTTTACGCCGCCAGTTTGCAGCCGCATTTATGCTTACTGTAATATCGCTGCGTATGAAGCTTTGTTGCCGCAATACAATAATTATACTTCTTATGCAGGCAAATTGAATGGATTAGAACAGCTTCCGGCTCCTGATAAGAATAAATCCTATTATTATCCAATAGCCAGCGTTATTGCTTTTACTACCGCTGCACAAAAATTGGTATTTAATGGAGAGGCAATCAAAGAAAAAGAAGCTGCATTTTTAAAGCAGTTAGACAGCGTTGGAATAGAAAAATCTTTACTTGAAAATTCTATTGCATATGGCCGTTCAGTTGGTAAACATATTCTTGATTGGTCATCTAAAGATGGCTACCTGCAGCGAACGTCCTTTGGAGGCTATATCGTAAATAAACAACCGGGCCGCTGGATACCTACGCCGCCGGATTATATGGATGCAGTAGAAAATAATTGGAACAGGATAAGACCAATGGTGATGGATTCTGTTACTCAATTCAGACCTGCTCCGCCTATACCTTATGATACAGCAAAGGGTTCTGCATTTTATAAAGAATGCTACCAGGTGTATGAGGCAGTTGCAAAACCTAATCCTGGAGATTCTGCAACGGCCTGGTATTGGGATGACAATCCGAACACATCTATAACTGATGGGCACATCACTTATTTTATACAGAAAAATTCACCACCGGGGCATTGGATACATTTGGCATGTGCTGTTGCAGAAAAAGAAAACTATGATGCAATGAAAACTGCATCGTTGATTTCTAAAACTGCCGTTGCTTTATTTGATGCCTTCATTGCCTGCTGGGAAGCCAAGTATCATTACAATTATATTCGCCCCGAAACTTTCATTAATCAATACATCGATAAAGATTGGCAGCCCCTGATTCAAACGCCACCTTTTCCTGAGTATCCCAGTGGACATAGCACTGTTTCTGCAAGTGCAGCATTGGTACTCACTAAATTGGTTGGAGAAAATTATTCTTTTATTGACTCAACGGAAGTGCCTTATGGCAGGCCGGTAAGAAAATTCAATTCTTTTTTTGAAGCTGCAGACCAGGCAAGTATCAGCAGGATGTATGGCGGCATTCATTTTTTAAACGCACTTACTACCGGCCAGGCAATGGGCAGGCAAGTGGGCACGTTGATTATTGATAAACTTCATTAAAATTATATCTCTCACATTATGAACAGCGTCTTTTATTTTAATCAAGCAAACAAAGTAATTGCAGCTTGTTTAATGTTTATTTTTTTTGTCCTTGTGGTGCCAGCGCAACAAATAGTTACCATACCCATTGTTACAAAAGATCATGCATTGGTATTGCAAACCGATAAAGATGGAAAACTTTGGATCACTCATTTTGGTGAAAAGATGGCGAATGAGCAGGACTATTACAAAGTCGCTACAGTTTATAATTTTAAAGATGATAATGCTGGTATATACAGCAGTGCCTACACGCCTTCAGGTACATGGAATCTTTCTGAACCTGCATTACAGGTAACACATGCAGATGGTAATTTATCACTCGATTTAAAGCTGGTGAGTTATGATGTGCAAAAAGAAAGTGATAACATCAGCACAACGGTTGTGAAACTGAAAGATCCTTTATATGATTTATCTGTAAAATTATTTTACAAGGTATGGAGTAATGAAAATGTAATTGAGCAATGGACAGAAATCACCAACAATGAAAAAGGAAATGTGGTGCTTCAAAAATATGCTTCTGCTAACTTGTATTTTACCAATAAGGATTTTTATCTCACCAGCTTCCAGGGAGAGTATTTGAAAGAGATGCAGCCGCTGGAAGAAAAATTACAGCAGGGTATGAAAAGCGTGGAAAGCAAATTGGGTACGAGAGCTATGTTGCTAGGCACACCCAATTTTATTGTATCCTTCGGTGGCCCTGCAAATGAAAATAGCGGTGAGGTAGTGTTAGGGCAATTGGCATGGAGCGGTAATTATAAACTGGAATATGAAATTGATTCGTACAAAAATCTCCGTTTCATAGCAGGCATTAATCCTTATGCATCTGCCTATACATTAGGTGCAGGTTTGACTTTTAAAACGCCTTCATTGATTTACACCATTTCAAATAATGGTACAGGCCAGGCCAGCCGCCAGTTACAATCATGGGCAAGAAAATACCGTGTGCTGGATGGAGAGGGTAGCAGGTTAACGCTATTGAACAATTGGGAAGCAACTTATTTTGATTTTAATGAAAGCAAATTAACAGCACTGTTTAAAGATGCAAAAGATTTAGGTGTTGATATGTTCTTACTGGATGATGGTTGGTTTGGAAATAAATATCCAAGAAACGATGATCATGCAGGCTTAGGCGACTGGCAGGAGAATGTAAAAAAACTTCCCAACGGTCTGGGCTATCTTGTAAAAGAAGCAAAGGCTGCCGGTGTAAAATTTGGTATTTGGATCGAACCAGAAATGGTAAATCCCAAAAGCGAATTGTACGAGAAGCATCTCGATTGGGTAATTCGCCAGCCGCAGCGGCCGGAAAAATATTACCGCAATCAATTGGTGTTGGACTTATCTAATCCTGACGTGCAGGATTTTGTTTTTGGAATAGTGGATGGATTGTTTACGAAAAACCCTGAGCTGGCATTTATTAAATGGGATTGTAATGCGGTTATCTACAATGCATACTCTGCGTATCTAAACAAAACAAAAACTCCGCAAACACATTTGTATGTAGAGTATGTAAAAGGATTATACAAAGTGCTGCAGCGCATACGTGCAAAGTATCCAAAAGTGCCGATGATGCTGTGTTCCGGTGGCGGTGGTCGTGGCGATTATGAAATGCTGAAATACTTTACTGAGTTTTGGCCAAGCGATGATACCGAACCTGTTGAAAGGATTTTTCAGCAGTGGAACTACTCTTATTTCTTCCCTTCTATTACCATGGATTGCCATGTTACAGATTGGGGTAAGCAACCGATTAAATACAGAACAGATATTGCCAGCATGGGCAAATTAGGTTTTGATATTGTGGCTTCCCATTTAAGTAAAGATGATCTGGCTTTTTGCCAGCAGGCAATTAAAAATTATCATGGCTTTAAACATGTGGTTTGGCATGGTACTCAATATCGTTTGGCAAGCCCTTATCAAAATCCTTTTGCTGCATTTGAATATGTGAGTGATGATAAAACAAAGGCCATTGTGTTCAGCTACATGCACAGCACCAGGTTTATGCAAACGGGTTCAGAAAGGCCATTGCAGTTATATGGCCTTGATCCTTTAAAAAACTATACTATCAAAGAAATCAACCTTTATCCCGGCACTAAATCAACAATTGATAATGAAAAAATTTATTCAGGTGATTTTTTAATGAAGACAGGTATTAATCCTGACCTGAATGGAAGAAGAATGAGTGTGGTGCTGGAAGTAGAAGAGGTGAAATAATAAACGACTTTATTAAAGATGTGATCAGCGGTGGAATAGTTTTCACCGCTGATCATTTGTTATAATTTCTTTCGCCAAATAATAAGCTGCCAATGCGTACCATATTGCTGCCTTCTTCCAGTGCAATTTTATAGTCGCCGCTCATACCCATGCTTAAAATTGAACATTGAGCATTGAGCATTGAAAATTGAGCATTTAATTTGTCGTAAAGAGTCTTCAGCTTTTTAAATTCATTTCTCACCAAATTCATGTCATTACTAAAGCTTGCCATGCCCATGAGGCCTTTTATATTAATATTCTTGAATTCGTGTATTGAGCCTGTCGAAGTGTCGTGTAATTGACTTAATTCGTGTTCATCAAAGCCAAATTTTGTTTCTTCTGTTGCAATATGTACCTGCAAAAGGCAATCTATAATGCGGTTATTTTTTGCTGCCTGTTTATTGATCTCTTTTAGAAGACTTGCACTATCCACACCATGTATTAAGTGAACAAATGGCGCTATGTATTTTACCTTATTACTTTGCAAATGCCCGATAAAATGCCAGCGGATATCTTTAGGTAATGCAGCTTCTTTTTCTACCAATTCCTGCACGTAGTTTTCTCCAAAATCACGCTGCCCGAGATTGTATAGTTCCTGTATATCTGCTGCTGGCTTTGTTTTACTAACGGCTACGAGTGTAGCATTTGAATCGCTCAGTTCCTTTTTTATCTTTTCAAATTGTTCTACGTTGATTGCCATGCCTCTCTTTTTTATCTAACATATATTTGACCCTCTTTCATTACAAACTTTACCTGCTGCAAACTCTTTTTAAAATCCTTTTCTATATCTCCATCAAAAGCAACAATATCAGCGCTCATATTTTCTTTAATTGTTCCGGTAAACCAATCTATGCCGCAGGCAATGGCTGCATTTTTAGTGGCCGTTTTTAAAACATCAGCCGGTTTATTCCATGCATCAAAATAAAATGATAGTGAGCTTTTAGCAGCATCGCCCTGTGATCTTGAGTAGATGTACATATCAGATCCATTCACTACCATTACGCCTTTTTCAAACGCTTTCTTTACTATAGCGGTGCTTGATTGCAGGAATTCATCCAATCCTTTCATCAGGTCGGGTGTTTGCTTTTTATCATTGTCTTCAAACAAATGTAGATAGCAGTCTTTTGAGCTATAAGTTGGAACCAGGTAAATTCTCCTTTGTGACATTTTATCCAACAGACTATCTGCAATATTGTAACCATGTTCAATGCCATCCACACCAGCTTCAATAGCCCGGTTGATTACAGCATCATAAGTAGCATGAGCCGTTGCTTTCAGGCCATAAGAATGTGCTGTTTCTACAATTGTTTTTACTTCATCCAATGGCAATGTCAATCTTGAGTCACCCATTACTATCTTAATCAAATCTGCTCCCTGTGCAATATGATCCTTCACTGCCTGCCTTGCAGTTTCTACATTTTTTATTACAGTGTACTCATCTTCAATGATGTGACGATTGTGTTGGGCAAGATTATAATATTGTCCATCTTCAGGGCTTAAGATAGGACCGGAGATAATCATTCTTGGTCCTTCTACCCAGCCTTTCTTAATTGCCTTTTGAAGATTGAGATCGAGGTACATACCTGAGTTACCAAGATCACGGATGGTGGTGAAACCTGCATTTAAAAAGGACTTGCAAATTTTTACAGCTCTTAATGTTCTGTCGATGCTGGTGTTTTCAAGTTCATCCTGTTCAAATGGAATATCCATTTTTTGAATGGTGAGTACATGTGTGTGGGCATCAATTAAGCCAGGTGTTACCGTGCAGTTTTGCAGGTTGATTTCTTCAGCTCCATCAGGCTTCTTAAGATTAGAACCAACCTTTTCAATCTTTGCTCCCCGTACAATAATCTGCTGATTAGTTACAAAGCCATTTTTATCACTATCATACATCTTTGCCACTTTGATGAAGTAAATTTTTTCAGCAGGTTGGGCTGAACAAATGGATACGAAAAGCAAAAAAATCAACAGGAAGAAAAATCGCATGGGTTAGGTATTTGTTTGTGTTAAAGATAAGGATGACTTATTTCAAAATACTTCTGCCAATTACAATTCTTTGCACTTCACT
>CAZDHQ010000229.1:0-6884 GCA_964505135.1 uncultured Ferruginibacter sp. | reverse complement strand
CAATAGTACTGCTTGAAGCAACAAGGTTATCATCATCTCTTTGTTTAGCCATCGTTTTTCAAGATACAATCAGTAACAAACATCATGGCAGTTCTTTTGCAACAGGAATGTGAGCTTTATAGCTGAGCAGCCTCACAAGTACTTTATTGTAGTTGCGGTTTTGTTTTATTGGAATTGATTGTGGGAATATTTTTCCAACTGTGGAATTTAATACCCATTTTTTATAATTGAGTTCTTTTTAAAGTAAATTGAGGATGACGAGAAATTTTGAATAGTAAACATACATAGCCGACATGATCTAATATCGAAATGCCTGTATGAACCAAGTGCTTACCAGTGATGCTATAATGCCCGTTAATTACAGGGAACTTTTTTATCGTTCTCCACTGCCTATGTACACATGTGACCAGGAGGGCTATATTCTTTCTTTTAATGCTGCTGCTGAAAAGCTGTGGGAAACTGCTCCCCGAATAGGGCAGGATAAATGGTGTGGAGCCTGGGAATTGTATCACATAGATGGTTCAAGGATGCCTGCTGAACAATCGCCGATGGCAATTGCATTAAAAGAAAAGAGATCAATTGACGGTACAGAAATAATTATTAAAAAGCCAGATTACAGTCTTAGATATTTGTTAGCCTATCCACAGCCGATGTTTGATATTGCAGGCAAGTTAATCGGTGGTTTTAGTACAATGATTGATATAACAGATAATAAAGCCGCTAAAGAAAAACAGGCAATCTTGTCGGCGATTGTAGAATCATCAGATGATGCGATCGTAAGTAAAGATTTAAATGGTTTTATTACAAGCTGGAATAGGAGTGCTCAAAAAATCTTTGGTTACAGTGAAAAGGAGATGTTGGGTAAACATATTACCATATTGATACCAGAGGAGTTGAGAGCAGAGGAAGAGGTAATCATCGGAAGAATACGAACAGGTAAAAAAGTTGATCACTTTCAAACTACCCGAGTAACCAAATACGGTAAAAGACTGAATATCTCTTTAACAGTTTCTCCAATTAAAAACGAGAAGGGTGAAATTACCGGAGCTTCTAAAATTGCAAGAGACATCACAGAACAGCTTCAAAAACAAAAATCACTAGAGCAGTATTCTCAACGGCTGGAGATTTTAAATTCACTCGGTATCCAGATTTCTGCAAAGCTGGAAGATACTTCTATTATCCAATTAGTGACCAACGCCACTGCTGAAATTACAGGCGCTGCTTTTGGTGCTTTCTTCTCCTGCAAGGAAGATAACAATGCTGAACCATATTGCATCAAGTTTTTGTCAGGCGCATCCAAAGAATTATTTCATACTGGATTAGTACAAAAAAATATCCTGCAGCTGAAGCAAGCTTTCGGGAGTAAGAGAGTAATAAGAATAGAAAATGTATTGGAAACAGATCTTGATGCCAATGGGCCTCATCTTGAAGTACTGGATAAACATACGCAAATATTGAGTTACATGGCCGTGCCGGTAATGAATGCATCAGGTAATATTTTTGGTGGTTTGTTTTTCGGGCATCCGTTACCGGGAGTATTTACCCGGGAACATGAAGAACTGGTTAAAAGTATTGCATCGCAGGTATCAGTGGCGCTGGAAAATTCAGCCTTATTTAAGGAGGTAAAAAAACTTAGTGAAAAGAAAGATGAATTTATTGCACTGGCAAGCCATGAATTAAAAACACCGTTAACAACAGTAAATGGTTACCTGCAGGTACTGCAAAGCAGGGTGATAGATGCCACTACACAACTTTTTGTTGAGCGATCTCTTTCTCAGATAAAGAAACTGAATTCTCTGGTATCTGATCTTTTTGATATTTCAAAAGTGGAAGCAGGTAAACTACAGTTAACCTATGAGGCATTTGACCTGTATCAGTTGCTGCAGGAAATAGTGGAAACTTACCAACATAGCTGCAGCACTCACCAGGTAAGGCTTCACTATCATGGCACTGATTGTGTAGTAGAAGCAGATATGCAGCGCATTGAACAGGTTATTGTTAATCTAATCACTAATGCTATTAAATATTCGCCGAATACAGATCAAGTTTTGGTGGAACTAAAACAATCAAATAATGAAGCAACCGTTATGGTAAAGGATAAAGGTATAGGATTAACAAAGGAACAGCAGCAAAGAATATTTACCAAGTTTTACCGTGCTGAGGGTACTTCCAATATATCGGGGCTTGGATTAGGTTTGTATCTTTCCAATGAAATAATTAAACGGCATAGGGGCAGCATTCATGTAAAAAGCGAATTGGGCAATGGAGCCGAATTTTATTTTTTGATTCCTGTAAAAAAGCCTGCAGAAATAGCAAATGGAAATAAATAATAAAACAGTTTATCTCTTAGAAGATGACGAGGGAATAAGAGAAATGCTAGGGTTTTTGCTTAGCAGTTTAAAATTAAAAGTGGTGCCTTGTGCTACTGTAAAGGTTTTTAAAGAAAAGATGAAGTTGGGCTTGCCCGATTTAATTATACTGGACATCATGTTGCCTGATGGTAATGGAGAAATAGTAGGCAAGGAGTTAAGCCAGCAACCTGAAACCTCTGCTATTCCTATATTGTTTATGTCTGCCAATGTAAAATTCAATTTGCCGGAGCAGCTGGCATCTTATGATTTTATCCCAAAACCTTTTGATATTTCAAGCTTTCAATACAAGATTAATAAATTATTAGCCTGATTAATTCAGCATCTTGGCATTTAACTCAGCTATTGTTTCTGCGCTGCAGTTATGAGATAAACTTATACCAAACTCTTTCGGCACGAAAGTGAACACTTGCGGTAAAGCAAATAATACGGTTAGGCTTCTCCAGTTGATAGTCTTTGATAAAGGCCCTTACAAGCAATACTTCTTATTTCACATTTTGGAAGTATGCAGATGTTATTCCAGTAAATTTCTTCTTTAAGCATACTGCTTACCGTTAGTAAGGAGTGTTAATTGCTTAATATGTTATGCAGTGTATTTAGCAGGAACTGCATTTCAAAAGGTTTTTCAATAAAGCCATCGGCACCGGCAGCTATACAATTCTCCTGCGCCTGTGGATGAGCAGAAAGCATTATTACAGGTATGTTTGCTACGGCAGGATTAGATTTTAACTGCCTGCATATCTCCCTGCCGTCAGCACCACTTAGCAGCATGTCCATCATGATAGCATCGGGTGATTGCTGGATTACTATTGCTTCAATGTTGTCTGTATTTTCCAAAGATGAAACTCTGTAACCTTTTATTTTTAGCATAGCGCTAATCATAAATAACAAGTCTTTGTTGTCATCGATTACCATGATGTGTTTTTGTTCCATCTTGTTTATTTATTTACCAAAAGGAATGGAAAAGTAAAAAGTAGATCCTTTGTCTTCTTCACTGCAAACCCAAATATTTCCACTGTGCTTTTTCACTATCTCTGCTGCGATGAAAAGACCAATACCAAAGCCTGAAAATCTTTTCTCGTTTTTACCTTCGGCCCTGTAAAACCGGTCAAAGATTTTTAACTGGTCGGTTTTATTTATACCAATACCTGAATCTTCTACTGCTATAGTTACCTCTTTGTGATCGTTAGTTACTGATACACCAATTGTTTTTGTATCAGGAGAATATTTGATAGCATTGCTAAGCAGATTGATCAACACCTGGCCTATACGATCCCTGTCTGCATTCACGGTTACAGCATCATTTAATGAAAGTTCAATGCTGTATCCAGGGTTCACCTGCTTAGTGTTTTCCACCAGTTCAGTTACCAGGTCATTTAAAATAAATTCTTCCCTGTTCAGATTAAGGCTGCCTGATTTTATTTTGGAAACATCTAACAGATCAGTAATTAATTTGGTAAGGGTTACAATTTGCCTGTCTATAATCGCCAATGAGTTTTGCAGGAACTCGTCGCTGCTGTTGGCATACATAGCCTGCAATATCTGCACATACCCCTTCACTGTAGTAATAGGTGTTTTAAGTTCATGACTGGCCATACTGATGAAAAGATCTTTTTGCTCATCCTGCTCTTTGATTTGCTGTATATCCGTGCTGGTGCCTACCCACATCAGTGTATTGCCGTTTTCATCTTTCTGGGGTATTGCCCTGCTTAAATGCCACCTGTATTCACCATCTGCTGTAAGAAAGCGGTTTTCAAAAACATAATCGGTGCCTGAGGCTACAGCCTCTTGCCACATTCTTATATTTTCTGCTCTGTCTTCAGGATGAACAATCTGCAACCAGCCATTATCCTTCAACTCAGTTTCAGTCAACCCCGTGAATTTATACATTGACTGATTATAGTAGTTAATATTTCCCTTAGCATCGCCTACCCATACCAGTTGTGGCATTGAATCTGCCAGCAGTCTAAACATTTTTTCCCTGTCTTCTAACTCCTGCTGTTGCTTTTTTTCTTTAGTAATATCCCTGGTAGTGCCAATCATATGGTGTGGCTTGCCTTCCGCATCATAAAAAACTTTTCCTTTTGCCTGTATCCAATGTATGCTTTCGTCGGGCCACTTAATTCTTGCCTCATATTGAAGCCTGCCGGTTTCATACGAGGCAATGTGTGCAGCATCTCTAATGGGCATGTCTTCCGGTAGAAATTGACCAAGCAGTTCTTTTTGAGTAATTTTTGTACCATGCTTCAAACCAAAGATTTCTAAATGCCTGTCGGAGAATAGAGGTTCGCCACCGTTAAAATCAAATTTCCACATGCCCAGTTCACTTGCTTCAATAACAATACTTAATGTTTTTTCATTCTCTTCAATCTTTTTTGTTGCTTCCACCCTGGATGTTACATCATTAATGGTAGTGAGAATGCCAGATGCTTTTCCATCAGCATCAAAGAGGGCTGCATACTCAAAATCCATATATAGTTTTTTTAGCCCATCTTCAGTATTGATATACCCTTCAGCTTCTGTTTCCCAATGGGTTTGGCCAGTTTCAAAAACTTTAGTTAACAGTTCAGCATAACGTTGTTCTTTCAATTCTGGGAAAATGTCAAGAATTGGTTTACCAAGTACCTCTGCTTCCTCCTTTAACCAAATCTTTTCCAGTAGTGCTTTATTAACTGATTCAATGATAAAATCCCTTCCCCTTAAAATAGTCATTGGAATAGGGGAGTTATTTACCATTTCCTGCAGCCGTCTTTGTGTTTCTTCTATTTGCTGTTTTTTATGTATGGTTTCTGTTACCTCCATTACCACAGCTGTTACTCCAATAATCTTACCATCGTCATCTTTAAATGGCTGATAGGTAAAGTTGAAATAAGAAACTTGTGTTTCTCCATACCTGTTAAGCATTACAGGGAATTCTGTAGCAGAGTAGGGGATGCCTGTTCTTAAAACATTTTGAAGTAACGGTTCTACTAAATCTTTTGCTTCCGGTAGTACTTCAAATAAAGGTTTACCTGCTACCTCTTCCTCCTTTTTATCAATAAAGCGGAGATAAAATTCGTTGGTATTTTCTATTATAAAATCTTCACCAAGCAAAAGCACAATTCCTACCGGTGCCTGGCTAACGGTATTGCGGAAACGATTTTCGCTTGCTATTACTCTCTCTGCTGCATTCTTACGGTACGTGATGTCTTCCGTAATACCGCTAAATCTCACTGGTATATTTTCCTCATTGAAAATCGCTTTACCTTTTGAAGTCACTCTTCGTTCGCCACCCAAAGGATTGATAAGGCTGTATTCAACCTCATACAATCCATTACTTTTTGGATCCAATGCATAATTGATTGCTTTAATCACTTTTAATCGATCCTCTTTTACAATCATTTTAAGTGCTGTAGCAAGTCCAAGCTGTTCTTCTTCCGGAATACCTAACCATTGCTTCATTCTTTTATTACCTATTGCATCGTTGGTAATGGTATTAATATCCCAGGTGGCAAGCTCCGCAGCGTCAATGATAAAATTCAATTGATCTTCTCTTTCTTTTAATTCTTTTACCAGCTTTACTTTATCAGTTGTTTCAGTGCAGGTAACAAATACTGCGGCAATTTCTCCTGCTTCATCTATAACCGGGCTGTAACTAAAGGTCCAGTATACATCTTCCATCTTTCCATTTCGATATATGGGAATTAATTGATCTTCACTCCAGGTGGCATCCCCGCCAGACATTACCTGGTCTATTAACGGCTTTATGATGTGCCATATATCTGGCCATGCCATTTCCCCAGGCCGACCAAGAATGCCCGGATGTTTTCCATTGATACCGAGACTTGGCCTGTAGGCATCGTTATAAAAACAAGTAAACTCCTTTCCCCAAAAAAGAAACATGGGAAATTTTGAATTTAAAAGAATACCAAGTGAAGTACGTAAACTCTGTGGCCACGTATTGGGCGTGCCAAGAGAAGTAACAGACCAATCTTTCGAACGAATCAATGCACCCATTTCTCCGCCGCCAGAAAGGAAAGATAATTGTTTGGGGGTATTTTGCTGTTCCAGGAACATCTTATATAGGAAGATAAAAATATTTTTTCTCAAGTAAAAAAATAATACATGCTCCTGGCAAACGGGTTATTGCTTATCGCTGGTAACACAGATGTGGTTTGTGTAAATATTTTAATTGGAAGTAACAATATTGTTCATCAAAAGTTTGCATTTAGATACACTATTTTTATTCAACCACATCTTCCAGTTCCACATCGTCATCGTTTTCATCTATGCCTCTTACCAGTTGATCTTGTATGATGGTTTCATTTGCCTTTCTTGCCCTTATGGCTTTTTCTTTTTCTTCTTTTTCCATCCTAAATAAAACATCCATACAAGACGAAATAGCCGTCTCAAAATATTCCCCCTGCTTTTTTACAAATAAATCGTTGCCTGGAATTTCAAGTCTTATTTCGCAATGATGCCGTTCCGGCGTGCCTTCAGGTCCCAGGAATAAAGTAACGTCTGCCTGCATAATGC
>CAZDHQ010000228.1:0-6885 GCA_964505135.1 uncultured Ferruginibacter sp. | reverse complement strand
AATGTAACAAAACAAAACCCAACTAGAGAAATAAGTAGTGCCCATGAAAGAATATCATTTCTTTTTTTATCAAGATTATCATTATAGTAAGGATAAAATTTGCCAATATATGCCGGCATACCAAGATTAGCCAGGGAAAACATTAATGTACCCACGGCTATGAAGATGCCTGTTAGACCATACTCTTCCTTGCTAAAGCTTCCTTCTTTTGTAAAAAGATAGGTATTTAAAAAGCCAAGTGCAAAGCCAAAATAAACCATCAGCGACGAAATAATGCTCTGCCTTCTTATCTGGCTCATAGTGTTGTTTGCGGCTAAATTACTCTACCTTTTTTGTATTGATATAAAAATTACGGTCAACAGAAAATGTACTGTCGCCTTCAGGATACAGGTTGAGTGTTTGCCATTCTTCTGTTGGCTTGATCCAGCGGCTGCCTTTGAAATTAATTTTTAAAGGCATATTGAAACCCGGTATGCAATTACTGTACCTGTATTGTAGTGTATATCCATTTTGTCTGTACTCTAATGTTGGTACTTGCGCAGTTCTTAAATATTGATCAAAGACTTTACTAAAGTCAATCTTACTTTTTGTGCTGATATAATCTTCCACCTGTTTACTGGTAACTGTTTGATGATAGAAAGTTTTATTCAATCCTCTTAATATCTCCCTGAACAATTTATCATTGTTGATCACCTGGCGTATATTATGAATCATGTTGGCACCCTTATAATACATATCACCGCTGCCTTCTTTATTTACACCATAAGGAGGAATAATGGGAGCATCATTTTTGATATTCTTCCTGATGCCCGTTACATAATCGCTTCCAGCTTCTTTGCCGTAATAGTAGGTCGTGAATAATGTTTCACTGTAATTGGTGAAACCTTCATGCACCCACATATCAGCCAGGTCTTTGATGGTGATATTATTGCCAAACCATTCATGCCCGCTTTCATGGATAATGATGAAATCCCATTTTAATCCCCAGCCACTGCCGCTTAAATCTTTGCCACGATAGCCATTGCCATAGCCATTGCCATAAGCCACTGCACTCTGGTGCTCCATACCTAAATGCGGAGCATCCACCAATTTATAGCCATCTTTGTAAAATGGATAAGGTCCAAACCAATACTCCAATGCTTTCATCATTCTTGGTGCATCTTTAAAATGTTGTTTGGCTTTATCAAGATTATAATCCAGCACCCAGTAATCCATATCCAGCTTACCTGCTTCGCCTTTATACACTTCGCCAAAATGAACATACTTGCCGATGTAGGGAATGATGTTGTAATTATTAATGGGTGAAGTAACAGCCCAGTCATAAGTCACCGTTCCATCGCTGTTATTGATTTTACTTCTTAACCTTCCATTGCCCACTGCTACCAAACTATCGGGAACGGTTATATGCATTTCTGCGCTGTCTGGTTCATCTGCCTGGTAATCTTTGCATGGATACCAAACGCTTGCACCAAGCCCCTGGCAGGCAATACTTACCCATGGATTGTTATTATTGTCTCTTGCCCAGATTAGACCGCCATCCCAGGGTGGGAATTTGGCTACTTGCGGTTTACCGTGGTAATAAATTGTTACATTGTTTAATGGCTGAATGGTTGTTGACTTGATAAAGTAGGCATATCCATCCTTGACAATACCATTGCCTGGATAAAATTTTTGTTTTGAGTTAACAATAATACTATCTACAATCAAAGGCTCCTGCAAATCAATTTGCATCAATTCTCCATTCTTTAATGTTTTAAATGATATCCTGTTCCACCCACTAATCGTACTATCCTCAATATTAAACTTCACATGCAAATCATACTTGGTTGCATTCCACCAATCCCTGCCCGGGCCATTGCTGCCTCTTAAAGTATCAGCATGAGTAAACGGTTGAGAAAAAAGAGAAGTGGAGGTAAATAACAAAACAATAAAAACAAGGATGAGGTTTCGCTTCATTCAACAATATTTAATTCGCTAATTTAGATTTCTTTTGTCGTAATTATGAACCGCTGCAATAATTATCAATTATTCATTATTCAATTATCCATTCTCCTGTCTTTATGTGCTTTATTTTCATGTAAGAGTCACAAGCATCCCGATAAAAAAATATTTCATTACAATGAACAGACCGGCATTGCATCTTTAGATCCGGCATTTGCAAAAAACCAATCCATTATGTGGGCGGTGCATCAATTGTACAGCACTTTAGTAGAAGTAAACGATCAAATGCAAATACAGCCTTCGGTTGCCAAAAGTTGGGACATCAGCCCCGATAATTTGACTTTTACATTTCATCTTCGCAATGACGTTTGCTTTCATGACGATGCAGCTTTCATCAACAATAAAGGAAGAAAGCTGATTGCTCCAGATGTGGTGTATAGCTTCAACCGCATCATGGATAAAAATACTGCCAGCCCCGGTGCATGGATTTTCAACAGCAGGGTAGATACCATACAACCTTTTAGTGCAATTAATGATTCAACCTTTCAACTAAAACTGATCAAACCATTCCAGGCAATATTGGGAATATTGAGCATGCAGTATTGTTCCATTGTTCCAAAAGAAGCAGTAGAAAAATATGGCAGCGATTTTCGTCGGCATCCAATTGGCACAGGCCCTTTCGCTTTTGTTGCATGGGAAGAAGGCCAGGCGCTGATCCTGAAAAAGAACGAACATTATTTTGAAAAAGACAGCAGCGGGCATAGCTTGCCGTATTTAGATGGTATCAAGGTTTCTTTCTTTGATAGCAAGGCCACAGAGTTCCTGGAGTTTCAACAGCATCGCCTCGATTTTATTAATGACATCGAAGCATCTTTCAAAGACGAAATCCTTACCAAAACCGGCAATCTTAAAAAAGAGTGGGAGGGTAAGCTCATCCTCCAAAAACATCCTTATCTAAATGTAGAGTACCTCGGCATATTGGTTGATACAAACAATGCACTGGTAAAACAATCTCCACTGCGGTTAAAAAAAATCCGGCAGGCCATTAACTATGGATTTGATAGAAGAAAAATGATGCTCTACCTGCGCAACTCCATTGGCACTGCTGCAGAAAGCGGCTTTGTACCGAAAGGTTTACCTTCCTTTGATACTACTGCCGTGAAAGGTTATCATTATGATCCTGCAAAAGCCAGCCAACTGTTATCCGAAGCAGGCTATACTAACGGTAACGAACCTCCCATAATTAAACTGCTCACCATTCCTGTCTATGCAGATCTTGCTAGTTATATTGCCAATGAACTAGCACAGGTTGGCATAAAAGTACAAGTGGAAACAGTGCAGAAGAGTTTATTGCTGGAGCAAACATCCAAATCACAGGCATTGTTCTTTCGTGGTAGCTGGATCGCAGATTATCCCGATGCAGAAAATTATCTAAGTGTATTCTATAGCAAGAACCCAGCGCCACCTAATTATACCCGTTATCATAACCAGGCTTTCGATGCACTCTATGAGAAAGCCAATGCAGAACCCAACGATTCACTTCGTTACAAGCTCTACAAGCAAATGGATCAACTCGTAATGAATGATGCTCCTGTGGTACCGCTTTGGTATGATATGGCCATACACTTAGTCCACACCAATATTAGCGGCTTTGAAGCAAATAGTTTGAATTTGTTAGAATTGAGGAGGGCTAAAAAAAAGAGGTAAAGTTTTTATTACACGAATTAAACGAATTACACTAATTAGTTCGCTTTCTTAATCAGTGTAATTCGTCCAATTCGTGTTATTAATGTTTCTTCAACTTATCCTTAAACACCTTCTGAAACTTCTCCACCTTCGGCCTTATCACAAATTGGCAATAGCCCTGGCCCGGATTATCATTATAATAATTCTGGTGGTAATCTTCAGCAGGATAAAATTTAGTGAAGGTTTCCAGTGTTGTCACGATTGGTTTATCCCAGGCACCACTTTTATCCAGCTCCGCTTTATAATGTTCTGCTTTTTTCTTTTGCTCGTCATTATGATAAAAGATCACACTGCGATATTGTGTACCAACATCAGCACCCTGCCTGTTCAGTGTTGTTGGATCATGCACCTGCCAAAAAATCTCCAGCAGTTCATCAAAAGAAATTTTAGATGGATCATACACAATATTCAGGCATTCTGCATGACCGGTGGTGCCGGTGCATACTTCTTTGTAATTGGGATTTTCTACAAAACCGCCGCTGTAGCCGCTGGTTACTTTAATCACGCCCTCCACCTGTTGAAAGATCGCTTCTGTACACCAGAAACAGCCGGTACCAAAGGTGGCTGTGTCTGTGCCCGATGTTGTTGTTCTTGTATTGTTGTCTGTCATAGATTTTATTTTCATTGTTCGGTCAGCCTCGTTGTTTTGAGCACAGGAGGCAAATGTTACAAAACTGCTGATGGCTAAAAAAATTTGTTTCATTGTTGTTGCTTTGTGCCAGATACGCAAATGTAACCAGCGTAGATTTTAAAACAATTTATCTTTAGATAAGTTTAACTGTTAGTATAGACGGGATAATTTTGTTAACCTTACAAAAATATTTTAATACCAACTTAGGTTTTCCATGGCATCATCGTTGCGTCGCAATCACTTCATCTTTTATGTCTCTGGGCATCTTTTTCTTTTTATATTCATGCTGTCTACCTTTTTCACTTCATGCCAACAAAAACAACACATGCAGCCAGTTAAAGCGCACGCCATCCGCCTAAAACCCGGCCAGGATTTGAAAAAAGAAATCCAGCAACTGGTAACGGAAAAGCGGATAAAAGCAGGCTGGATCAGCACCTGCACAGGCAGTCTCACTGATTACAATATCCGTTTTGCCAACCAACCCAACGGAAGCACCGGCACAGGACATTTCGAAATTGTCAGTCTTACCGGCACTGTATCCACCTCCGGCAGCCATATCCATATCAGTATCAGCGACAGCACCGGCCACACGATCGGTGGTCATTTATTAGATGGCAATATTATTTACACCACTGCAGAAATTGTGATCCTAAGTTCAGATGATTTTGAATTTACAAGAGAGAAAGATGGTACTACCCCTTGGGAGGAGTTGCAGGTGAAACTTACAAAATAACCATGCTTAAGTCGATTCTTTTTAGACGGGAAAATTGGTTGATAGTAATTCCTATAATTCTTCTTTTTTCCAGCAATATTTTTATAGGAAACTCTACAATAGATATTCATTTACACGACACCTATTATGTGATAAGAACATTGCATGTCGTAGGGTGGATACTACTGTTAGTAGTTCTGCCATATTTGTGTCATGCTTTTTTGAGACTTAACAAAAGCGGCAGAAAGACAATAATGAATGCTCATATTTATTTAACCCAGTTCAGTTATATCGCAGCGTTATTAATCCTTATTCTTATGACATTGTCTTTAAAGAGAAATGATTCTTATTCTTTTGAAAGTTGGAATAAAATAAGTACTGGTCAATATCTTTTTGCAGCGGTATTGGTTATCTACCTGCTCACACAGGTGTTGTTTTTTCTTTACTTTTTAGTAATGATATTTCGGGGAAAGCAATTTGATAATGCTAAATAGTTCCTTTATCTTACTCGTAAAATCGTTGGATGCAGGATATATTTTGTATCTCCGTTTCTGCCTTGTTTTACCTGTGTAGTTGAATCACTAATGTTATCAACTCCTTTTACAATAGTTATTTTACCTGCAACCTGTATCTTTTTATTGTAAAGCTTTTTGGCTTTTTTATACGGGATGTCCACTATATATCCTTTCAGTATATAACCATCTTTGGTTGCATAAGATTTTTTTAAAACAATACTGAAAGAAATAGAGTCTTTATCTTGATAAGTTTGTGAAAAAGAGGAGATTGTTATTAAGGTCAATACAAACACCAAAATGAATCGAAACATAGGTATATCTTTTAAGACGCATGTTCTTTCTTCAGCTTTTTCATAATCTCACCCAGCACTTCCTTCCTGTTTTTCTCATTCACTTTTACACCGGATGCACATCCTTCTAAACCCGGGTAATGTTTTTCTGCCCAGCTTCTCAATTCAACAATCACGGGTAAAAGATCAATTCCTTTTTGTGTTAAAAAATAAAGAATACGCCTGCCGTTTGCAGGGTCAGGTGTTTTCCTGATAATACCTGCTGCTTCTAATCCCTGCAATCTGGATGCAAGAATATTGGTGGCAATCTTTTCTTCACATGCCTGTAACTCGCTATAGGAGCGCTTCTCCGTAAACATAAGGTCTCTTAATATCAGCAGGCTCCATTTGTCTCCTACGATATCAAGTGCCATGCTGATGGCACAGTCAGACCTTTTACATGCCTCATTTTCTAATTTTTTCATAAAATAACTTGCATTTTACAAGTAATGCCCTAAGTTTGTACTTGCAAATTGCAAGTAAAGATATGTCATTATCTGCAAAGGCTTTTTTAACCGGGCATTTTGGCTTGCGATTAACAATTCAAAATATTGATTAAAAATAAAAAAATCAAGAACATTTATTATGAACAACAAGTACCAACTGTTATATAGCCCGTATGAATTGGGTGATATAACCTTGCAGAACAGGATTGTAATGGCTCCTATGACACGTTCACGTGCTATCGGCAACAAGCCAAATGAACTGGTAGTAGAATATTACGCCAACCGTGCCAGTGCTGGCTTGATCATCACTGAAGGTGTTGCTCCTTCACCTAACGGACTTGGCTATGCCCGAATCCCAGGCTTGTATAATAGTGAGCAAGCTGCAGAATGGAAGAAAGTTACTGATGCAGTGCATGCAAATGGTGGAAAGATCTTCGTTCAAATAATGCATACGGGCCGTATCTCTCATCCACTGAATTTACCTGAAGGTGGGCAAGTGGTAGCTCCATCTGCAGTACCAGCCAGCAATACTAAAATGTACACTGACCAGCAGGGTATGCAGGAC
>CAZDHQ010000227.1:0-6904 GCA_964505135.1 uncultured Ferruginibacter sp. | reverse complement strand
GCTCATGCATACACTCACACTGGCGTCTACCTTGCTAATCTCCTCCATTGCCAATACATAGCTGATAGTGTCCATACCACCGCCACCGTATTCTGGCTTTACCATCATACCCATAAAACCGAGATCGGCTAATTTTTCTATTTGCTCTTTTGGAAATTTTTGCAGTTCGTCTCTTTCAATTACGCCGGGCAGGCATTCATTCACAGCAAAGTCTCTTGCTGCCTGTTGTATCATCAGGTGTTCTTCTGAAAGTTGAAAATTCATATAGCTGTTTTTTCTTTAAAACAAAAGTAAGCAGAATATAACAGCTATCAACCTGGTTAGTTTATTCCATCATTTTCTTTATCTCGTCTATTACAATAGATGAGTTAACAGTAATTATATCTTCAGGATATTCTTCTATCACAATGCGCTTTGCATTTTTCATATCGCTGATCCAGTGTTCATGTGTTTGCATTTTTATCGTCATTGCTTCTATATTGCCAGGCAAGGCAGTATTTATCTTTGTGGAGGAAAATAAAACGCCTGGAACTTTTGGCAAAATGGTTATGTCATCAGCAATGGCGCAATTACTATTCATTGCTGCAATCTCTGCTTCTCTTGCAGCGCCAATCTTAGCTCTTGATTGGTCTATTTGAGCAACTCTTTTTTCCCAAATACTATCAGGCAGTGTTAGCTGTAATTTCTGTTCATTAAAAGCTGGATCAATAAATACAAGACCTTTTACTTCATCAGGAAACATGGCTGCAAATTGTTTGATTACCTGGCAGCCAAAAGAAACGCCGGTAAGAATGTAGGGCTTACTTGCTTTTGCAGATTCTAAAACCTTTCTTAGTTCATTTGCCATGGAGGCAAGATCTTTATTGGAAGATTTTAACCCAGATTTACCGAGTCCCGAACGATCGTAACTGATGGTTTGAGCAAATCCTGAAAGGCTGTCCTGTAAAGGAATCCAGGCTTTATGATCTTCTCCAATGTCAGAAACAAATACTATCGTTTGGCCAATTCCTTTTTTGTGTACATAAATATCATTTGGGCCAACTTTTAGCAGTTTGTTTTCTTCAGCCATGGCTGCTAAATCAGTTTTGATAAAATGTTGTTGTGCAAATACAATGGTGAGTGCAAGGCAGCATGCTGCCAACAGTAAGGTTGTCTTTTTCATGGTTTATAATTTTGGCTCAAAATAAAAGGATGATGCTGCTAAATAAAAGCAAATGTTTTTTGTACGGCTATAACAGATGGACGTTTTAAATAATGAATTGTATTACAATAAAAAAGCCGCTTCATGAAGCGGCTTTTTTAAATTCAATAAAGACTATCATTCTACAACAACCAGGTAATAATTTCTTTTTCCTTTTTGAACCAATAAATATTTTCATTCAAAAGGTTTTCCTTGTTTACAATTTGATCAATGGTATCCACTTTTATCTTATTGATGCTTACTCCGCCACCCTGCACCATTTTTCTTGCTTCACCCTTGCTTGGAAAAATTTTGGTATCAGCTAAAAAACTTACGATATCAATACCTGCATCCATTGTTGATCTGGCAACATTTACCGTTGGTACACCATCCAGTACCTGCAATAATTGTTCGGCATTTAGCTGGCTTAAAATTTCAGCAGTATCGTTGTTAAATAAAATTTGTGATGCATTCACAGCGAACTCATAATCTTCCTTGCTGTGAACAAAACAGGTAACTTCTTCGGCGAGCTTTTTTTGGAGTGCACGCTGGTGTTCGTTGCCTTTATGAGCTGTAATCAATGCATCAATTTCTTCCTTTGTTAAAAAGGTAAATATTTTGATATACTTCTCTGCATCTGCGTCAGCAGTATTTAGCCAAAATTGATAAAATTGGTAAGGTGATGTTTTCTTTGCATCCAACCATACATTTCCTTTTTCGCTCTTACCAAATTTACCTCCATCGGCTTTTGTAATTAATGGGCAGGTAAATGCAAATGCTTCGCCACCGCCTTTTCTTCTAATCAATTCAGTGCCGGTTACAATATTTCCCCACTGATCACTGCCACCCATCTGCAGTTTGCAGTTTTTGTTTTTATTGAGGTAATAAAAATCATAACCCTGCACCAGTTGGTAAGTGAATTCAGTAAAGCTCATACCCGTTTCTCCTTCCAGCCTTTTCTTCACACTATCCTTGCTCATCATATAATTCACTGTAATGTGTTTTCCTACATCACGTATAAAATGAAGGAAGGTAAAATCTTTAAACCAGTCGTAATTATTGGCCATTTCAGCAGCATTGGGTTTATCACTGCTGAAATCCAGGAATTTCTCCAATTGCTTTTTAACGCAAGACAGGTTATGATTTAGCGTAGCTTCATCCAGCAGGTTTCTTTCTTCACTTTTTCCACTGGGGTCGCCTACCATGCCAGTGGCGCCACCCACCAAAGCAATGGGTTTATGGCCAGCTCTCTGAAGGTGATTCAGCAAAATAATAGGAACCAGGTTACCAATGTGAAGGCTATCGGCTGTGGGATCAAAACCGATATAACCGGTGGTCATTTCTTTGTTCAACTGTTCTTCCGTGCCAGGCATTATGTCCTGTATCATTCCCCGCCATTGCAACTCTGCTATCAAATTTGTCATGTTAATCTGCTTATTTGTTCAAATTTTTGCAAATGTGCTTACAAAAATTGAGAATTTGGTTAAGCATTTAAATTTTCTCATGCTAAAATAAACAACCCATCTACCCAGTTTTTCGTTTCTTCTCAGGATTATGCAGCCTTTTTTTGAGATGCCGGGTCTTGTGTTCAGGTGCTAAATTGTGGGCAATCCCTTAGCAGAACTAAGCTGCATTCTGCTACATTTGCACTGTTTGTTGAAGGGACACAGAAGTCGGCATTTTTAGCACAATTTACCAGCAGGGATTTACGTTTTAATTTTTATTGTAGTCCTGTGTCCCAAAACTTAACACCAGAGAAAACAAATGATCAATTATAAACTTTCTGCTTTTTTCGCAGCCTTGCTCACTTTTACCATTACAGCAAAGGCGCAGTTCAGAAAATATTCCAACGAATTTTTGAACATTGGTGCTGGTGCAAGAGGACTTGCCATGGGAAGTGCCCAGGTAGCATCTGTTACGGATGGTACTGCCGGCTATTGGAATCCTGCCGGTTTGGTTGGCGTTAAAGACAATCCTTCCATCAATATCATGCATGCTGAATATTTTGCCGGCATCGGCAAATATGAATACGGTTCATTGGCAATACCTATCCAGGAAAATAGCCGCACACTGGGTATTTCTCTTTTAAGATTTGCTGTGGATGATATTCCCAATACTTTGTTTTTAGTTGAGCCGGATGGTAGTATCAATTACAACAACATTCAAACATTTTCATCAGCCGATTATGCTCTTTTGTTATCCTATGCCCAAAAAGTGCAGGATTTTGAAGATGGCCATTTAAGCTTTGGTGTAAATGCTAAGATAATCCGTCGCACTGTTGGCAAATTTGCAGGTGCATGGGGCTTTGGTTTGGATGCAGGTATGCAGTATCACAACGGGCCTTTGCAGTTAGGAGTAGTAGCAAGAGATGTTACTACTACTTTCAACGCTTGGTCTTTTCGTTTTACAGAAAGAGAAAAGCAAGTTTTATACCTAACCAATAATGAGATACCTGTAAAATCTACTGAACTAACCGCTCCAAGATTGATCCTGGGCGGAGGTTATAAATTCGATATTAGCGAATCTGTAAAACTGTTGGCAGAGGCCAATCTTGCATTAACCTTCGATGGAAAGCGAAACACACTGTTAAGCAGCAAAGCAGTAAGCGTGGACCCAAGTGTTGGGTTGGAAACAAGTATCAGCGATGTATTTTATGTAAGGGCTGGTGTTACCAATTTTCAAAAAGGGCTTGCTGATGGAGATACACTAAACCAAAAGAAAGTGTGGATATACCAGCCAAGCCTGGGTGCTGGTTTTAAGTTAAAGAATGTATCCATTGATTACGCTTATTCCAATCTTGCAAACCAGTCTAATCCGTTATACACACATGTTTTTTCATTAAGAATAAACCTGGTAAAAAAGGAAAATAATTAAATACAATAACCTGACTATACATGAGAAAAGCCCTAATAGCATTCTTACTGGTTTGTTCATTTGCTGCAAAAGCGCAATTGAACAATAGCTGGATTGATTATAATAAAACCTACTATAAATTTAAGATTGGTAAAACAGGTTTATACAGGATCAACCAGGCAGCTTTGGCATCTATTGGTTTAGGCAATACACCGGTGGAATATTTCCAGCTTTGGCGTAATGGAGAGCAGGTAAGATTGTATACATCTTCTCCAACCGGCTCACTTGATCCTTCTGGCTATATAGAATTTTTAGGGAAGATGAATGATGGTGTTCCTGATAAGCCACTTTATTTGAAACCCGGTTTTCAATTGTGCGATAGTTTTAGTTTACACACTGACACAGCGGCCTATTTCTTAACAGTTGATCAATATAATCCCAATCTTCGTTTTACGGATGCTCCCAACAATGTTGCTTCCAATACATTACCACCAGATCCGTTTTTTTATCGCACAATAGCCAAACCTTTTAGGGAGCAATATAACAAAGGGTATGCTGTATACGTAGGGGAACTTGTGTATTCTGCTTCTTATGATATTGGTGAGGGATGGACAAGTAATGACATTGCTCCGGGCTTTGACCTGTTTGCCAATTTCGCCAACATGAATATTTATACCAGTGGTCCGGCAAAAGGCGTGTCACTGGATATTGCTGCTTTTGGTAATGCACTTAATGTAAGAAACCTTAAAGTGAAATTCTTAAACAATGAGGTGCTTAATACCACGATGAATTTTTACGATACTGTGAAAAAACGTGTAGATAGTATCCCGTTATCCTATATTGGAACTTCCGGTAATTTGCAGGTATCTGTAAACGGAACTTCTACTATTCCAAATGATAGGATAGTAGTAGCCAATATTGCAGTTACTTATCCATCTACTTTTTCATTTAATAATCAGCAATATTTTTCTTTTAAACTAGAACCTTCTGCTGTTGGAAATTATCTGGAAATTACCAATTTTAATTATGGTGCTGTTGCTCCTGTATTATACAGTTTAAGTGATGGTAAAAGATATACAGGTGATATTACCGTTTCGGGAAAAGTGCGTTTTGCATTGCCTGCATCCAACAGTAAAAACCGAAATTTCATTTTAGTAAGCCAGGAAGCAGGTAACATAACAGCCATCAATACACTAACAGAAAAAAAGTTTACCAATTTCTTATCAGCGGTAAACCAGGGTAATTATATCATTATCTCTAATCCTATGTTATATAATGATGGTAATGGTGTGAATTATGTAGACGAATACAGAAAGTATCGTTCTTCAGCGGCAGGTGGAAGTTTTAGAACAATTATAGTACCAATGGATGAATTGGTAGACCAGTTTGCGTTTGGTATCAGGCAGCATCCTGCGGCCATTCGTGATTTTATTCGTTTTGCATACAGACAATTCAATCCAAAACCAGAGTACATTTTTATGATTGGTAAAGGTGTTACCTCTATCGACTATAAAAAATACGAGACTAATGTATTAATGAACGTGCTTGATCTGATACCTACTTTTGGCTGGCCGGCATCTGATGTATTGCTGGCGTGTGAGCCTGGTAAGAATGTGCCATTAGTACCTATTTCAAGACTGTCTGCTATTAGCGGTACGGAGGTAAAGAATTATTTAGATAAGGTAAAAGAATATGAACTGGCCCAGGCCACTCCAAGCCCTTATATAAATGATAAGGCCTGGATGAAGAACATCATTCATGTTATTGGCGGTGCCGATAGTGCAGAAAATGCAACATTCCGTGGTTACATGAATGGCTATAAAACAATACTCCAGGACAGTTTGATGGGAGCCAACGTGGAAAGCTTTGAAAAAACTTCTACCTCATATATTGAACAGGCAAGTGGTGAAAGAATTGAGCAATTGATCAATAGTGGCTTAACAGAAATCGGCTATTTCGGTCACTCATCTGCAAATACCCTGGCATTTAATTTATCAAGTCCAGATTTGTATAAGAACGCTGGACGTTATCCTTTTTTCAATGTAAGTGGTTGTAATGCCGGTGCCTTCTTCAATTTCGACGCACAAAGGCTTTCGGGCAATATGTCTATTTCGGAGAAGTATGTATTGGCACCTCAAAAGGGTAGCATCGCCTTTATGGCGTCAACGTATTTGGGTATTCCGCCGTTCTTAAATTTCTATAACAACAGACTGCACCGTAATATGGCCTATGACCTTTATGGAAACAGCCTGGGTAAGCAGATACAACAAGTACTGCAGGATTTAGGAAGTAATTCGGGGTCTTTGGATTTTTATACAAGAATACATTTGGAGGAATTGAATCTTCATGGGGATCCTGCAATTAAAGTTAATCCTTTCACCCTGCCGGATTTTGCAATAGAAGATCCATTGGTTAAGATATCTCCTAATACGGTTACTGTAGCGGACGATAAATTTTCATTGAAAGTAAAATGGTATAATATTGGGCGTGCTATTAATGATTCCATCAGGATTTCAATCAGGCGGAAACTGCCGAATGATTCCATGCAGATTATTTATAACAAATTGGTATTAGCGCCTGCTTCTGCAGATTCTATTTCAATTGATGTCCCTATCAATCCTGTTACAGATAAAGGATTAAATAAATTGTTTGTAAGCCTTGACCCTGAAAATCGTGTAGCAGAAGCATATGAAACCAATAATGATGTTACCAAAGAATTTTATATTCTTGAGGATGAACTAAGGCCAATTATTCCTTACAATTTCTCTATTGTAAATAAACAAAACATCACGTTCAGTGCTTCCACAGCCAACCCATTGGCCGAACAACACCAATACCTCATGGAGATTGATACTACTGAATTATTCAATT
>CAZDHQ010000226.1:6454-6909 GCA_964505135.1 uncultured Ferruginibacter sp. | reverse complement strand
TAGGTTTTTTATTCCGATCATGGTTGTAAACAACAAAAGGCTAATGGATGAGAATATATCTAATAAAGTAAATGATAAGGTATTCAACAAGCTCATTGATATTTTTAACGTACCAATTTCTTCTTTGAAAGATTAATTTTTAATGGAAACTATAAAGCAAAAAATTTTAGTTGTTGCTGCTCATTTCTTTCCTCAAAATTCCCCCCGTTCATTCAGAGCTACTGAATTAGTTAAAGAGTTATCAAGACAGGGGCATGAGGTAACTTTATATACGACAAAGAATGACCAATTTCACACAGCATTTGAGAAAGATTATAATATCACCATAAAACAGTTAGGACATATAAGGTTGGCAAGTTTCAATATCAAGTCAAAGAGTAAGCTAATAAGTTTAATATATAGAGCGTTTAACAGGTTGCTTTTACTTTTATTTGAATATCCTGATATTCAATATT
>CAZDHQ010000226.1:730-6444 GCA_964505135.1 uncultured Ferruginibacter sp. | reverse complement strand
AAAAGCTTTAAAAAATGAGAAGGGCTATAACAGGCTAATTTCTATTGCAGTCCCATTTCCTATACACTGGGGCGTGGCTGGAGCCAGAACAAAAAAAAATCCTATAGCAGATGTATGGATTGCAGACTGTGGTGATCCGTATATGGGATCAACACTTGACACGTTTAATAAGTTATTTTACTTTAAGTACGTAGAAAAATGGTTTTGCAAAAAAGCTGATTTTATAACTGTGCCAACGGAAGAATCTTATAAAGGATATTATAAAGAGTTTCACAGTAAAATTAGAGTTATACCGCAGGGCTTTAATTTTGATGAAATTAAGCTGGCAAATTATCAGAAGAATGCAGTACCTACATTTATTTATGCAGGAAATTTTATTCCGGGTTTGCGGGATCCCAGGCAGTTTTTAGAATACCTATGCTATAAAAATCAGGACTTTAAATTTATTATTTTTACTCAAGCACAATGGATGGCCATGCTTGACCCCTATAAATCTATCTTAGGTGATAGGCTTATCTTAAAAACTTATATACCGAGAGAAGAACTGTTATCGTTCTTGTGCACCTGCGACTTTCTTGTAAATTTTGATAACAACAGTAGTTTACAAACTCCTAGTAAACTAATTGACTATGCTTTGTCAGCACGTCCTATACTTAATATTGAGAGAAATATAAATGCTACAGTTATTGACGAATTTTTGGCAGGCGACTACAAAAATCAAATGGCACTAGGTTCAATTGAGAGATATGATATCAAGAATGTGGCAAACCAATTTCTTGAGATCAGTTAAGATAATCTGTAAAATGCAGCAGATTTAATATGAATAGAGCTTCAGGCAAATCACTCATCTTTTTATTTTTCATTTGGCCATTGCTGGCGTTAATCTATGCCTTGAAGAATATTAAGTTATCCTGGTCAAAAAATATCATTTGGGCATTTGTTGCTTTCTATGGTTTTACGATGGTAATTTCCGGCGACGAAGAAACAGGAATTGACTCCCTGCGATATAGAAAGAAGTTTATTGAAATGTCCAAAACCGAAATGACACTTCAACAATTTTCGGATATATTTTATGATGAAGAAGAGGGAGTTTTGGATATAGTGCAACCTTTAATTAGCTTTTTGGTTTCCCGGTTTACTTCTGATTATCATATTTTCTTTTGTGTATTAGGAGTTGTATTTGGTTTTTTTTACTCCAGAAACATTTGGTTCTTATTAAAGTTTAAGAAAAAAGACGCCCATTTTGTATCAGTAATTTTATTGCTCTCCTTTGCTTTTATCATTGGGTTTTGGAATATTAATGGGTTTAGGTTTTGGACGGCAGCTCATGTTTTTATTTGGAGTGTAACCTCGTATTATTTTGATAAGAAGCCTAAATACTTGTTAGCCATTTTCTGTTCTTTTCTAATTCATTTCTCTTTTTTATTTCCTATCGCCATATTTTTAATGTTCAGTTTAATCGGTAAAAGGCCCACAGCATATTTTTATGTATTTCTCTTAACTTTTTTTGTAACCGTCATTAGTAGCGAATCGTTATCCTCATTTCTTTCCGATAACTTACCGAGTCTTTTTCAAAAGCGAGCCAATTTATATTTAAATGAAGATTATAAAAATAATGTAAGCGAACAAATTCAAGCCACAAACTGGTATATCAAGTATTACTTTACTTTTATCCAGTTGCCCATAACAATTTTAGTAATATACCTTCATACTAATTACAGGAAGATATTTGGAACCAATCAGCAGTTAGCTTCATTGTTCAACTTTACGCTCTTATTCGGTGCTTTTTCTAATGTTGCAAGTTTAATTCCATCGGGCGGCCGTTTTTTGAGTTTGACATACATTCTTTTTACAGGAATTGTTTTTATAGTTGTCCAGTTTTCGAAAAAGCATTCATATATAAAGCGTTTAATTTTATATACCAGCCCTTTATTTTTTTTATTTATTATAATCTCGTTTAGGTTATCACTTGATACGATGAATATCTCTCTTATTTTTTCAAACCCTTTGCTGGCTATATTTTTAAATTTAGATATAGCTATAATAAATCTTATAAAGTAGATTATTACCAAATAGTGTATCGTAATTAGCAATAGCTTTTATGTCACTTTTTGATGCAGCGCCCTATTTTTCTAAACATGATTAAAGTAATTAAGCAGGATCTTTACAGGTATCAACCTCATCCATATTCCTTGCGCTGTCTATTACGCGGATTTAGATCTCAAGGTTTTCGGTATATGTTCTTTAGAAGGTTAAGAGACCATTATGGTGCTTATTCGCCAATAGGGCTGTTATCAAAAATCTTTCTACGTCGTTATACCTACAGATATGGATTTCAAATTGGTGGTGAAATAGGTGAAGGGTTTTATATTGGGCATTTTGGAACGATTGTGATTAGTGCTGGTGCTAAAATTGGAAAGAACTGCAATATAGCCCATGGGGTTACCATTGGTGAGACCTTCAGGGGGCAATCAGCAGGAGTACCAACTATTGGAGATTTTGTTTGGATTGGGGCAAATGCAATAATTGTGGGAAAAATTACCATTGAGTCACATGTATTAATTGCGCCGGGGGCTTTTGTAAACTTTGATGTTCCATCTCATTCTATTGTCATCGGGAATCCGGGTAAGATTGTTTCGAAAACTAATCCTACGGAAGGGTATATCTGTAACTATCTTGCTTAATTATATAACTTGGGAAAAAAGCAAACGATAAAGTCTTTCTTAAGCTCAAATTTGAAACATTTTAGAGGTTGGAGAACAAATAGAAAGATTATTGTAATAGAATCGGACGACTGGGGTAGCATTAGGATGCCCGGCAAGTCAACTTATGACTATTTATTAAAGAAGGGATTTAGGGTGGATCTTGACCCTTACTGCAAGTATGATGCATTGGAATCAGAAGCTGATCTCACATTTCTCTTTGAAGAACTGAATAAGTTCAAAGATCATAAAGGTAACCCTCCTTTAATTACAGCCAATATGATTATGGCAAACCCGGATTTTGATGCTATCAGGAAAGGGAAATTTGAGAGCTATTCATACCAATTGTTTTCGGAAACGCTGCAAACATACCCGAAGCATAGCCGATCTATCGACCTTTTAAAAGAAGGTTTTGCGAATAAACTTTTTCATCCGCAGTTGCATGCAAGAGAGCATATAAACGTAGAAAAATGGATGAAGGCTTTAAAAAGCGGTGTACCGGATCTGGTCCAGGCTTTTGATAGTCGAATGCTTTCGTTACCTAGTCTTGCTACTCCTGAAAATATGAATGCCTTTTTAGACGCTTTTGAATATGATTCTCGCCAGGAAATTAAATTACATCAGGAAATAATCAGCGATGCGGCCAATTTGTTTCATTCTAATTTTGGCTTTTATTCAAAATCAATTATTGCGCCCTGTTATATATGGAGTAAACATCATGAACCAATTTTTAAAGAAAATAATATTTCATACTTACAAGGTTTCTCCTACCAATATGAGCCGATTCCCAAGCCTGGCACATTAGAATACAAAAGGCGTTTCCATTACACCGGTCAACAAAATAACTTACAACAAACCTTTTTGGTTAGAACCTGCTTTTTTGAGCCAACTTTGACCGGCAATAAAGATGCAGTGGGCGAATGCTTAAAAAATATAAACTTGGCTTTTAAATGGAAAAAGCCTGCAATTATAGGAAGTCACAGGATCAATTTTATTGGCTACATTGATCCAAAAAATCGTGATGAAAATTTAAAATTGTTACACCAGTTAATAACCAAAATACTATCAATTTGGCCGGATGTGGAATTTATGTCTTCTGATCAATTAGGGGATTTAATAGCAAGTGGCAAAACTCAAAATAATGACCCGATTTACAGCTAATTGCCGATTAATTAAAAATAACAAATCTATTTTAGCTTTTGTATGGCTGAAAGTGTAGTTAATATCCGAACATTATTTGACCAAGTACCACGGTCTGTGGATGTTCTCAAAGAGCTTTACAACGATCGCAATTTGATATGCTGGCTTGAAAGCATTGCTGGAAGCATCCTGACAGAAGAAAAATTGAACAAAAAAAAAGTACTGCTCAAACCAAATTGGGTAAAGCATTTTTCTAAGCCTACCGATGATCTTTGTCTCTGTACACATCACAATTTTCTTTTAGCAGTTCTTGAATTGGTACTTTCAAAACGCCCAGCCAGGGTCATGATCGGTGATGCACCAATACAAGGTTGCCAGTGGGATCGTTTAATTACGCAAGACTTAATTAATAAGGTACAAGGTTTATCTGTAAAATACCAAGTAGCCGTAGTAATTAAAGATTTTAGACGGGTGGTTTTTGATACGATATCTAATAAGATGGATATTGAAAGAAACCCTTTAAGCGAGTACATTATTTTCGATGTCGGCAAGAAGAGTTACCTCGAGCCTATTACACATAGCTCAAAAAATTTATTTAGGGTAAGCCAGTATAATCCAGATAAGTTTGTTGAAACGCATAAACCAGGCATGCACAAATACTGTATTACTAAAGAGCTGTTCGATGCGGATATTGTAATCTCTATACCAAAGGTAAAAACGCACCAAAAGGCAGGTATTACTTGCGCATTAAAAAATATTGTGGGCTTAAATGGAGATAAAGATTTTCTTCCACATCATAGAATTGGTGGTGATAAATTCGGAGGCGATAGCTATCCTGGAGGTAATATTTTACGTTATTGGTCAGAACTTGCTTTAGACAATGCAAACCGGCGCAAAGGAAAAAGCTCATATTGGTGGTGGTTAAAGTTTTCTATACTTCTTTGGAAAATTTCACTGCCCAAAAAACATCATCAGATGAGCGCAGCATGGTATGGGAATGATACCACATGGCGTATGGTGATGGATTTAAACATGATTGTAACATTTGGCAAAGCAGATGGCACTCTTGATGATGTACCTCAAAGAGAGTTCTACAGCTTTTCGGATGGGATTATTGGTGGACAAGGTGATGGACCGCTACGTCCGGAGCCACTTAACTTAGGGATTGTTGCTTTTACAAATAACTCTGCTGCCAACGATATTGCCATGGCAATTTTGATGGGCTTAAAAGTTGATAAAATCCCCTTGTTAATGGCAGCAAAAGATTTTACGCAAGGAAATACTGAGGTTATTTTAAATGGGAAAAAAATAGGAATGGAAGAACTTGAAAAACTTTCGGTTGAAGCGGTTCTTCCACCCGGATGGGAAAATTATTGATTAATGACAATTGCCATTCATTCTGCTAATAACTCTTTCAGCGAGCGCTGGATAAAATATTGTAATGAACAAAATATTCCGTACAAAATTGTCAACTGCTATTCAAATGATATCATATCTCAATTAGAAGGATGTGATGCGCTTCTTTGGCATCATCACCATGCCCATCAAAAGGATATTGTTTTTGCAAAACAGCTTCTGTTTGCTCTTGAACAAACAGGAATGAAAGTATTCCCTAACTTTAATACCAACTGGTATTTTGATGATAAGTTAGGTCAGAAATATTTGCTCGAAAAAGCTGCAATACCATCTGTTCCTACTTATGTATTTTATTCCAGGGAAGAAGCATTGAGGTGGATTAAGACAACAACCTTTCCTAAAGTTTTTAAACTAAGAGGAGGCGCAGGTTCTGCTAATGTTCAATTGGTGCAAAGTGAAATAATTGCCCGAAACTTAATAAATCGGGCTTTTGGAAAAGGGTTTTCTCAATACGAC
>CAZDHQ010000226.1:0-720 GCA_964505135.1 uncultured Ferruginibacter sp. | reverse complement strand
ACGACTCGTTTAAAAATTTAGCAGAACGATATAGGAAATACCGCACTGGTAAAACCGATATAAAAGATGTTTTAATAGGAGTAGCGAGAATTTTCAAAACGCCGGCATTTTCCAGAATAGCCGGTAGGCAAATGGGATATATTTATTTCCAGGATTTTATACCAAATAATGATCACGATATCAGGGTGATAGTAATTGCCGATAGAGCTTTTGCTATCAAAAGAATGGTTCGCAAAAATGATTTTAGGGCTTCTGGTGGAGGAGATATTTTTTATGAAAAGGAATTGTTTGATGAAAATGTGATCAAATTGGCATTTGAGATAAATAAAAAACTGAAAACACAGTGCCTTGCTTTGGACTTTATATTTGATAATGACATTCCAAAAGTGGTGGAAATAAGTTTTGGTTTTGCCATGAGTGGCTATGATCCTTGTACGGGCTACTGGGACAACTCACTGAAATGGCATCCGGGTAAATTTAATCCCTATGGATGGATGATAGATAGCATTTTGCAGGAGCTTTCTAAAGCTGGAAACAAATAAATAAAAATGAAAGCCACTAAAAAGTTAGCGTTAGTAATTCCTTCACTTGATATCGGCGGCATGGAAAGAGTAATGGCTGAATTGGCCAATTATTTCGCAAACAAAAAGTATATTGAAGTTCACCTTGTTTTATATGGACTAACAAGGAGAATCAGCTATGCCTTACCATCCAATATTA
>CAZDHQ010000225.1:0-6933 GCA_964505135.1 uncultured Ferruginibacter sp. | reverse complement strand
AACGTTTTTGTAAGAAGCGTAATGGCTGGCATGATGATAAAAATGGCTGTTTGCGTGGTGGCCTTGCTTATCTATGCATTAGCTTTTAAAAAGACATTCAGCAAAATGTCTGTATTCGCCTCCATGTTTCTTTACCTGATTTATTTATTTGTGGAAGTAAGAGCTGCCGGAAAATTGAATAAGCAAAAAAATGGGTAAACAGGAAGCACCGCTTCAGCAGTTAAAAGAATTTTTACCGGATGGCAGCTTTGATGAAGTTGTTCATTACTTACTGCATTATAAAGTGCACCTCACTATCACCCGGGAGCGGCAAACCGTTTTAGGTGATTACCGAAACTCCTATGCAGGAAAGAACCATCGCATAAGCGTAAATGGTAACTTAAACCATTACGCATTTCTCATTACTTTATTACACGAACTGGCGCATTTGTTCACCTACGAACGTTATGGCCATCGTGTGCCTGCACATGGAAAGGAATGGAAGAATGAATACAGTAAAATTTTAGCACAATTCTTATTAAAAAAAATATTTCCTGAAGACATTAATAAAGCGTTGCTCAAAACATTGCAGAATCCTTCTGCAAGCAGTTGCGCAGATACAACATTGCTAAGAGTATTACACAAATATGACCCTCAAAAAGAAGGCGTAATACTAGTGGAATCAATACCGGACGGTGGCTCATTTAAAATAAAAGGTGGCCGGGTTTTTAAGCGTATTGAAAAATTAAGGAAACGTCTTAAATGCGTTGAAGTTGCTACCGGCAAAATCTTTTTATTTAGCCCTGTGTATGAGGTGGAATTAGTAAAAGAATAACTTATAGTGTTTTCAGCATCCATACGGTGCAGTCTGTATGCCCACTGTTACCAAGTGAAGTGGGTAAATATTCAAATCCTATTTTCTCATAAAATTTTATTGCGGTACTTAATTCTGGCATTGTTTCTATGTAAGCATGTGTATAGCCCTTTTGTTTGGCAATATTTAATGCTTTTTGCATAAGCAATTTGCCAATGCCGTGCTGTCTTGCTTTTTTGCTGACGTACATTTTAACCAATTCAACAATTCCAGCGGGTAAATTGGAGGTGGGAAAGATGCCAGCACCTCCCACTACTTCTCCATCAAATGTAGCGATGTAATAAGCTGCCCCTTTTTCATTATTGAAAGTTTCAAAGAGGTGATCTGTGCTGTCGTCATAATACACAGTACCTGGCTTATTGGCACCAAATTCTTCCAATGATTTCCTGATAATTGCAGCAATCTTTTCATTATCGCCTGGCTCAATAGGCCTGATATCAATATTCTTTTTAAGGTTGCTCTCCAAACCGTATGATGTTTCCATTATTATCTAAAATTGAAAATTCTTTTTTGCCGTATTTTAAATCGGTCATTTGTCCGTTCGGGTACACCAGGTCGTTAGCAATGCACTTTGTGTACAAATCTTCTGCATTATCGGTAACTATGAAGCAGCATCCTGGCTGAAAACTTCGTACATCTTTCACATGATAAAAGTGTATTTCTGCCTGGTCTTTTTTTAGCAGGATGAAACTGCCGGCAAACTTTGAAGTAAAGCCGAGTTTGCCTGTGTAAAAATCAACTGTTTTGCTGATGTTGGTGCAAGGCAGTACAGGTATTGTTTTAAACAGGCTCATTATATTTTATTAACGCAAGAAAGGTATTTTAAAAACAATTACTTTCGTTTGATAAACCAATATTTTTTTGGGCGATAAGCTTACATACAGCGAAGAGGAATTAGTATACCTGCTGCAGCAAAAGAATCAGCAGGCTTTTTCTTACCTGTATGATAATTATGCACCTGCGCTCAATGGTATAATCATAAGAATAGTGGAGAAGCCAGAGCTTGCAGAGGATATTTTACAGGAGGTTTTTGTTAAAATCTGGAATAGTTTTCATGCGTATGACAAAACCAAAGGCCGGTTATTTACCTGGATGGTAAACCTTGCAAAAAATCATACAATTGATACACTAAGAAGCAAAGGTTATAAAAAGCAAAGCAAAATCTCAGGTGATGAGAATTCCGTAAATAATATACAGGACAGTACTCATAACATTGATAAGTTTGATGCAATAGGTGTGTCTAAAGAACTCAATAACCTTAAACCAGACCAGCGGCTGATTATTGACCTGGCATATTTTAAAGGTTTTACACAGGAAGAAATATCAAAACAATTAAATATACCGCTTGGTACTGTTAAGACAAGGATGAGAACCGCTATTTTGGCACTTAGAAAAAATCTTGAATATACCTAAAGTGAACGCAGAAGAAATCATATCATCAGGTTTACTGGAGTTATATGCCGCAGGATTGGCTTCTGAGAAAGAAGCTGAGCTTGTGGTTAAGGCTATCGCTGATTATCCTGAAGTAGCTGCTGAGTTTGCTGAAATTGAGGCGGCATTGCAAAATCATGCTTTTTATAACGCTGTTACACCTTCTGCTGCTGTAAAACAAAGGCTTTTTGCTGATATTAATAAGCAGGATGAAAAATCTTTGATCAAGGAATTGACTCAGCCAACTCCGGTTGTATCCATTTTTTCACAATGGAAAAGTATTGCTGCGGCTGCTATCTTTTTATTGATTGGTAGTACGGTTTTGAATGTTTTTCTGTACAAGAAACAAGTCTTTAGCTAATGCTCAGGCAAGTATAAATGCATTAGAAGATAAGGCAAATGAAATGGAAAGCAACTGGAAGCTGGTTCAAAGTAAATACAGCCAGCCGGTTGCATTAAGCGGCATGAATGTAGCGCCCGATGCCGCTGCAAAAGTATTTTGGATGAAGAATACCGGAGAAGTATTTATTGATCCAAGCAATTTGCCGGAGGCTCCAGCCGGTAAGCAATATCATCTTTGGGGAATAGTAGACAGTAAACCCATAGACGCTGGCATTGTGTTAATGGATAAAAAGGGAAACAAATATTCCATTCAAAAAATGAAAACATTCGGCAGGGTAGAAGCCTTTGCTGTTTCTTTGGAAGCAGCTGGTAATGATGTGATGGAAGCTCCTAAAGGAGATATTTATGTAATGGGGAAAATGTAATTTGGGTTAATTAATCCTATTCTGAATCTTTCAAAAATGCCAGGAACCCACTTTTCTTCCTTAGTGATATGGTAACTACACTTCCATCTTCCATTTCTGCATAACTGTTTTTGCCACGGTAATATTTTTTTATGTAGTTGGTATTAATGATCCATGAATTATGTACTCTTACAAAGTTAGAAAAGGGTAATAGTTCTTCAATTTCTTTTAAGCCTTTTGTAGTAGTAATTGTTTTTTTATTGGTAAGATAAAAAATTGTGTAGCTGCCACTTGCCTCACAGCGGATAATGTCGTCTGCATTTACAAATACCACACCGTCGTTTACGTGTATGCCTACTTTTTGAACACCTGTATTTAATTTCAAATCCCGAAGAGTATCAAGAATATTTGCGTTGATCTTAGATTGGTTGATACGATCAACAGCCTTTGCAGTCGCTTCTTTTAATTCAGCAATACTGATCGGTTTCAAGAGGTAGTCAATTGCATTGTGCCTAAAGGCTTTCACTGCATAATCATTAAATGCTGTTATAAAAATAATATGAAACGCTTGTCCCTTCAATTTTTCAAGCAAGTCAAATGCATTGCCCTTGTTTAGTTCAATATCGAGGTAGACGAGTTGTGGCTTTTCAGCCTGGATCAATTTGACAGCATCGGGGACGTTTTTGGCGTTGCCAACAAGGATTACATCATCATTGCAATGTTCTTTGATAAGGCTTGCAAGCAGTTCAATGTTTCTTGGTTCATCTTCAATATGGACAGCTTTTATCATACAATCGATTTGTAAGGCAGTTGCAAAATTACCTCAGTTCCTTCAGCAGTACCATTTTCCGCAAATAAATCTTTTATCTCTATACCCATCGGTTCATCATTAAGTTCTTCAAAAACTTTCAGCCGCTTTTCTATAATGTCAATTCCGTAGCTTTTGTGTTTAACCAGTTCCGTTGTTTCAGTTTTGCTTTTATTTCTTCCGATTCCATTGTCCCTAACGGTACAGACTAGTTGCTTTTCATGAATGAAAAAATGAACTTTGATAAGTCCTTTCCTGTTTTCCAGTGATTTAATGCCATGGCGAATGCAGTTTTCTACCACTGGCTGAATCATCATGTTGGGAATAAGTATTTTTTCTGTATCAATTGCTTCATCTGCGCTGATTTCATATTCAAAACGGTCTGTAATTCTCAACTGTTCCAGGAACATATATTCACTTAGATATTCCATTTCTTCTTTAATAGATATAAATGGATTGGCAGACAGATCAAGAGTTTTTCTAATTAACCTGGCAAATTTAACAAGGTATTCATTGGCTTCATTTTTATCCCCTGTTACAATTAGTTGCTGAATAGAGGTTAAACAATTAAAAATAAAGTGTGGATTCATTTGTGCCCTAAGGGCAGTTTGTTCCAGTTCAGCTATCTTAGAATTTAATGCTGTTTTTCTTTCTTCTTCTTCCTGCACTTTTTTAATTCTATATCTGGTAAAAGCGAAGCCTGCTGATATGAATAAAAATATTATGCAAGCCCTGAACCAGTTGTTTTGCCACCACGGTTTCTCCACCGTAATATGGAAATGTTGGATATCCGAGGTTCTGTTTTGGTTAGGTATTATGGCCTTGATTCTAAAATCATAGTCACCAGGTTCCAAGTTTTCCAGCAATAGTTCGGTGCTGGTGGTTGTTATCCATCCAGTATCGGCAGAAGAAAAAGTATATTGGTATTTTACTTCTTCAGCGGAATTAAAGCAAACAGCAGCATACCTTAAAAGTACCCTGCTTTTTGAATAAGGGAGATCAACACTTTGAACTGTACTGGTATCATTTTGATCATAACTAACACTATTGATATAGAAAGGGATAGGAATTGGTTTGCGGTTAATAAGCTCATCAGGATCTTTAATAAAATATAGTCCATTGCTGGTAGCTGCAACAATATCACCTTTAAACTGGATCAGCTGGTTAATAGTTACATTATAAAAGCCATCATTTTTCCCGATGTTAATGATGTTGAATTTGATTGGGTTATAGGAGGTGAATTTGATTACTGAAATTCCCATCGCAGTTGCCACCCAAAGTTGGTCTTTAATTGGCAGTAGGTATCGAACTTTATCACTAAGTAGACCGTTTTCTTCAGTAATATTTATTACAACATTGGTATCATTTAATATAACTACTCCACCAAAACGCACACCAATTGCAAGGTTTCCATTATCCATTTGTCTAATGCAATTTATGCCCTTCTTTAAAGTAGAGTAACTTGTTTTGATCTTAAAGAAGGTATCAATGTTAGTTGAAGATCTATATAAGCCATCTTGATAACCACCCCAGATTTGTTTGTTTCTATCCAGGAAAAGTTTGAGAGGTTTATCAAAGATTACCTTGCCGGTATAAGTCGGAACTACTTGGCCTTTATTTTTTTGATAGTTTTTTCGATTAATACTGAATTTAACCATCGAAATAAAATTGGGTGTTGCGAATATAATTGAATCGTTTTTTACAATTACTTCATTCGGGGAATTATGAAAAAATGCTAATCCAAATTGAGGGTCAATAATTTGTTTCGTTTGTAGTTTTATATTAGCACTAGAGAAATTCATCGCACCAAAGCAAAAAATATCCTTTCTTCCGTGAAATCGCAAATCTGAAACGTTGATATTTTCCATTAAAACTAAGGGGTGAGTCTTTAGATTTTTGTAATTATATAGACCTTTTGAAATGGCAAATATTAAGCTTGAGTCAGAATTATTCAGCAATCGGAAAGTGTTGTCATCATCGGAAGAGCTTAATTTTTTTACATTTTCAATTTTCGGATTTTTAATATAAAAAATTCCTGACTCTAAAGTGGAGAACCACAAACCTCCTTCGAAATCCTTAGTAATAGAGGTTACGCTTTTGTTTGTCAATAAAGAATCGTGTAAATCTTCTAAATTTTGATCAAGTAAAAAACTTCCATTTTTTAATGTGCCGACTCTAATATTTGCTTTGTCTGCCAAAATACATAATACAGGTCCGGGCAAGGATCTAAGTTTAAAAGATCCTTCCGGGGACAATTGGAATATAAAGTTTGCAGTAAAAAAGTAGTAATATTTATTTGTTCCAATGCAGCCAAAATGGCTATAATTAGAAGAATGAATCAAGTTTTTAATATCGTAGATTATATTTTTATTTTTATCAGATAATGTGATCTTAATGGGAACATTTTGATTTAAAAAATCTCTTCTTGATAAGTTTTCCGTAAAAAAAATATTCTTCAACTCTGTACTTTTAATAGCAAACTGGCTTTGATTAATATCATTATAAATGTGGTTGAAAGAGTTGATGATACCCGTGTTCGATATTTTGTAATTAGAGTCCAGACTTGAGCTTAAGAATATGTTTTCATTGGTATCTATATATGCATCTACTATGTTTATTTTACTGATTCTTTGCGCAATTAGCTTGTTGTATTTATACTCTTGCATCTTTTCATTTTCAAAAAAGGCTAGCTGTGCAGTATGAGAAAAAAACCAGATTCTTCCTTTGTTATCTTCCTTAATTTTAAATATTACCTTATCTGGCAAATTAAATTTTTCAAATTTGCTCCCGTTATATCTCACCACACCTAAATCTGTTGCAAACCATAAAAAGTGGCGAGAGTCTTCAAATACAAAATAAGCCTCATTGCTGGGTAATCCGTCTTCCTGAGTAAAATTTTTAAAAATATATTCTTTTTGTTGTCCTTTTATAGACAAGCAAAAAAGAATAACAAAAAGTAAAAAAAAGAATGATTTCACAAAATTAAATATAGATCTTAAACTTTTACTGACTCCTTGTTAGCCTTGCAAGCAATTCAATATTTCTTGGTTCATCTTCAATATGGACAGCTTTTATCATACAATCGATTTGTAAGG
>CAZDHQ010000224.1:0-6967 GCA_964505135.1 uncultured Ferruginibacter sp. | reverse complement strand
GCATTGAAGAAGAACTGGCAATAGTGAAACAAAAAAATATTGAGCACCCACATTATATAATTAAAGAGACAAAGGATTTTGTGCTGCATCAAAAAAACTAAAGGACAGTATGCTTATTATTGAAAAGATTTTACTGCTTAAGAACTCTGATATCTTTAAAACTTGCAAAGAAGTAGAGCTGATTGAAATTGCATCAATCTGTGCAGAAGAATATGTAGATAAAGGAAAAAACATTTTTAAAAAAGGCGACCTTGGAAACTGCATGTACTTTATCCATTCAGGTAAAGTCTCCATTCATGAAGACGAACATGTATTAGCAACCTTATCCGAAAATGAAATCTTTGGAGAACTCTCACTCCTTGACTCAGAGCCAAGATCAGCCAGCGCTTCTACACTTACTGATTGTATCTTACTTAAGATTGAACAGGAACTATTTTACGATGTAATTGCTACCAATTCCGATATTCTGAAAGGTATTATGAGAACCCTATGTAAACGACTGAGGGAACAGGACAGGATAACAGTGGAGATGAAAAAGAGTATTCAATAAATTATTCCATCAGCTTAGCCAGGTGCGCCTGCTTTACCGGCTCTCTCAGCAATTGTGAAGACCTGGTGTGATATTGATGGCTATTCAGGAATTTTAACTGTAGCTGTTCCCATTGTTCATCACTTGATACAATCTTATAGTGAAGAAATTCCTTCCTTAATTCATTGCCGATGGTGAAGAAATCATCTCTGCCCAAATAATCCAGGTCGGCATCACAAATCACTTGCTGCAGTAAGTTTTTGGGCTGCTGCGGAATTTTTGTTGACATAATCAATCCAATCACAGTATCATTATCTGCCTTTGAAAATTTCAAATCCCTGGTCATTTCCAGAAACAGCTCACAACCCTTTTCTTCATGATTGGCGTAGATGTATAAAAATCCGGTATCATGAAACAGGGCAGCATATTTTAAGAGTAAGAACTGATGCGGATCATCAATGCCTTCAGCTGCAGCAATACGCTGTGCCTGCTCCAGCACATCAATGGTATGCTGAACAGAATGATAAGTAAGGTAAGGGTTGAGTTTACCTAATTCGGCAAGAACAATCGTTTCTATTCTTTTAAAATTGTGATCAGTCATCAGAAGATTTACATGCTAATAACGTACTAATTTATAGTTTTAATTGTATTTGAACAATTTATATTTAAAAGCTTTTCTCTACTATTTATTGTGTAACTACTAAGCAGCAGGGATAATAACAATAAGGCTGGTGATGCCACCAGCCTTATTAAATGATGAAAATAAGTTAAAACGGCTTATGCCTGTTTTACCAATTGAATTTCACCATGTATTCTCACCTCCTCACTTACCATTACGCCACCTGTTTCAAGCACTGCATTCCAGTTCAGTCCAAAATCTTTACGGTTTATTTTACCTGCTATGCTAAAGCCTGCTTTGATATTACCCCATGGATCTTTTACTATACCGCCGTATTCTACATCCAGGGTAATTTCTTTTTTCACGCCGTGCATATCCAGCGTACCTGTTACCTTATAATCGCTACCTGATTTTTCAAGCTTAGTTGCAGAGAAAGTTACGTGTGGATTGGTAGCTGCGTCAAAAAAGTCTGCGCTTTGCAGGTGAGCATCCCTTTGTTCATTATTAGTAAAGATCGATGCTGTATCTGCAGTAAATTCAATCTTTGCATTACTAAAATCTTCGCCATCCGTTTCTGCAGTTACATTAAATGTTTTAAAACTACCTGAAACATTGGTAAACATCAGGTGTTTTACTTTAAATCCGATTTCTGAGTGTGTTGGGTCAAGTGCCCATTTAGTTGTAGCCATAGTTATTTGCTTTTTTTGTTAAGTGTTTAGTGCTTTTAACAACACAAAATTCTCTAATAGGTTTAAAATCACCATTGAACTAAGACAAGAAATAATAAAACAGCTCCATTTCAATTATTTAATTTTGAACCATGCAGCAAACAGTATTTTACCGCAGTCACCAGCAGCTTCCATTCATAAGGGAAGAAGGCCAGGCAATATTGCAGCAGCAAAAAGTGCTGGTAATAGGCGCTGGCGGGCTTGGCTGCCCATGCCTGGTTGCGCTGGCTGGTGCAGGCATTGGCATAATTGGTATCGCTGATTTTGATACGGTATCGGTATCTAATTTGCATCGCCAATATTTATACACTTTAAGCGATGCAGGAGCATTGAAAACTACTATTGCTGTCAATCGCTTGCAGCAATACAATCCTTTTATTCAAATTCAAACGCATAATGTATTGGTGGATGAGAGCAATGTATTGCAGTTGATTCAGGATTACGATATCATCGCTGATTGCACGGATAATTTTACCACCCGTTATCTTATCAATGATGCATGCATTTATTTGAATAAGCCACTGGTGTATGGCGCTATTCACCAGGGCGAGGGGCATCTAACGGTTTTTAATCTTAACGATTCAGCCACATTGCGTTGTCTTTTTCCAAAAGATGAAAATGAAAGCATTGCAAGTTGCGCTGAAATTGGCGCTTATAATATTACCACCAGCATCATTGGTAATATGATGGCCAATGAAATAATAAAGATTGCTTTGCACAGGCCGGAAATACTGGCAGGAAAATTAAAGCTACTGAATGTATTGGATGGAAGCATCAATACCATTGCTTATAAACCTACTTTGGAAGGAAGATCAAAAAGTATTGAACGTTTTACATCATCAAAAGAAACAAACACCATTACTCCGTTGCTCTTGGCAGAAATGTTGCATAAAGCAACCCCATTTACATTGATAGATGTAAGAGAAGCTACTGAACACGCTAACAATAATATCGGCGGCATCAATCTTCCATTGCAACAGTTACTGCAAACAGTGCAACTACCCTTTCACAACAATGATCACATCATTATCTATTGCCAAAAAGGAAGCCGCAGCCTGCAGGCATTGGCTTATTTAAAAAATAAAGGCTTTACCAATGCCGTAAGCCTGCAGGGTGGCATTGATCTTTACCAGCAATTAATCACCGTTTAATTTTTTTAATGAATGCAATGTAACTTAGCCGCATGATGCAGGTGAGTCAGTTATATATTTATCCAATCAAATCATTGGGTGGTATTGCTTTGCAAACAGTAGAGGTAACCGACAGGGGATTTCAATATGACCGCCGCTGGATGCTGATTGATACAAACAACCGCTTTATCTCACAGCGGGAGGTGGCGGAAATGGCTTTATTAAAAGTAAACATTAACTCATCTGGTCTTGAGGTTTTTCACATAGCAAATCCAAGCGATATTCTTAAAGTACAATTTGGCCCATACAATGGCTTATCCTTGAACGTTAGTGTATGGGATACTGGCTGCAATGCCACATTGGTGAGTGAAGCAGCGGATAGCTGGTTTTCAAAAAAACTCAATATAGAATGTAGACTGGTGTACATGAATGATGAAGACAAAATTCAGATTGACGAAAAATATAACATTAATAACCGCATCAACAGTTTTTCAGATGGCTTCCCCATTTTAATTGCCAGTGAAGCATCATTAAATGATTTAAACAACAGGTTAGATGAAGCACTACCGATGAATCGCTTTAGACCAAATCTTGTCATTAGCGGCACTAAGCCTTTTGAAGAAAATGAAATAAAGGAATTTACCATCGGCGATATTCATTTCTTCGGCGTAAAACCTTGTGCAAGATGTGTTGTCACCACTATTGATCAATCCAATGCAGTAAAAGGAAAAGAACCATTAAAAACGCTGGCCACTTACCGCAACTACAATAACAAAATATTGTTTGGAGAAAATGTAATCGCTATGCAAACAGGAAGCATTAGTGTAGGCGATGCTGTACGGGTACTACAAACCAAAGAAGCTCTTATTTAAAAACTCTCCGTCTTCAGCAATAGGCGGATCAAAAAAAACAAACTTATCGTCTTTGCGCCTTCCCGGCAAAGCCAAAAATTACGGTATTCAAACATGAGAGATATCACACATAAGCAAATCACTTTACGCACCGCCACTGCTACCGGCATTTTATTCTGCTCTCCTGACACTATTGAGCTCATTAAGAACAATCAATTGCCAAAAGGTAATTTGTTTGATGTAGCAAGAGCAGCCGGATTTGTTGGTGCCAAGAGCACACCACAGTTGCTTCCCCATTGTCATCCGGTGGCCATAGATGGAATGGATATTGAATTTGATTTTTTGAGTGAAGACAAGCATGCCGAGTTTTTTGATGTAGCTGTTATTAAAAGAACAGGAATAGTAATTACCGGCCAGGCAAAATCTATTGGCCGCACAGGTATTGAAATGGAAATGCTCACGGCTGTATCTGTTGCAGCGTTAGAGATTTATGATATGCTGAAACCGGTAGACAAACAACTCGAAATCGGTTCCATTAAACTGTTAGAAAAAAGAGGCGGTAAAAGTGACCGTGACCGATACATAACGGGCACGCCTACCTGCGCTATATTGGTTTGCTCAGACAGCACCGCAGCGGGTGAAAGAGAAGACAAGAGCGGAAAACAAATACAGCAGATGCTGGAAAAGATGAATGTGAATGTATCACATTATGACGTAGTAGCAGATGATGCAATGTCCATTCAATCGCAAATAAAAATGTGGGTGGAAGCAGGCATCAACGTAATTTTCACCACCGGCGGTACCGGCCTTGGCCCAAGAGATGTTACCACAGAAGCGGTGAGTGCTATTATTGAACGAAAAGTTCCCGGCATAGAAGAAGCCATGCGTAATTATGGACAGATGCGTACACCACTAGCCATGCTCAGCCGTTCTGTTGCAGGCACTATTGGTAACTGCATCGTAGTGTCATTGCCTGGCAGTACAGCAGGTGTAAGGGAAAGTTTGGAAGCGATTTTACCAGCGGTGTTTCATGCAATTAATATGATGAAGGGAGAGGGACATGATTGATAGAACACGGATAGAACGGATTGGGCAGATAAGCACGGATCCGTTTTAAATCAGTGCAATCAGTCACATCGGTGTTCTATCCTTAACAAATTGATGGAACGCTGATAAAGCGGATGAAGCAGATGAACACAAATCCGTTTTAAATCCGTAAAATCAGTCTCATCAGTGTTCTATCCATAACTACAGAAAATGACACCATTAAAAGAAGCACAAGACTTAGTGTTAGCCGAAGCAAATTCCTTTGGCAAAGAAATTATTTTACTGGAAGAAGCACTGGGGCGCACACTCAATGAACCCTTGATTGCAGACAGAGACTATCCTCCTTTCAACCGTGCCACCATGGATGGTATCGCCATCAATAGTAAAGACTGGGAAAATGGAGCAAAACAATTTGAAATAGCAGAAACCATATTTGCAGGCAATGCTTTTAGAACAGCCATCAAGCTAGGTGAATGCTACAAAATAATGACAGGTGCAGCAGTGCCTCCTCTTGCAGATACGGTAATGAGAATTGAAGATTGTGAAGTAACTGGAAATAGTGTAAGCGTTACTGTTAGCAGCATCATTCCAGGTCAGCATATTGCCAACCAGGGCTCCGATATCATTAATGGAACGGTGTTAATTGATAAGCCACAATTGATCAAACCCGGTCTGATCACTACCCTTGCATCACTCGGCTATGCAGAAGTAAAAGTTGCTGCACTGCCTTCTGTAGCCATACTCACCACAGGTGATGAAGTGGTGCCGGTAGATGCGCCAGTTAATGATGTGCAAATAAGAAACAGTAATATTTTTTTACTGCGTTCCTTACTGGAACAATGGAAAATAAAACCAATGCTTACCAGGCACTTAAAAGATGATGCCGATGTCATACTTAACACTATCAAACAACAACTGCACAATGATATCATCATCCTCAGCGGTGCTGTTTCAGCAGGCGATGCAGACTTTGTTCCCGAAGTATTAATGAAGACTGGTGCAAAAAAAATATTTCACAAGGTTGCCATCAGGCCGGGCAAGCCTATTTGGTTTGGCCGCTTTGAAAATGGCCCTGTAGTGTTTGCTTTGCCAGGGAATCCGTTTTCCACTTTTGTTACTTTCAAATTATTTATTGAAAGTTTTTTACGCAAGAGTTTTGGCTTGGACCAAGTCAGTCCCATTCATCTTCCATTTAACGGCACAAGAATCAAAAAAACAAACCTCGATGAATTTTTTCCTGTGAGCATTACAGGAAATCCAGCAGCGGCAAACCCAGTTGGTTTTAATACATCCGGCGATATTACAGCAGTAATGCATGCAGATGCCTTGGCGATGCAGCCAATTGAACATCCTGAACTAAAGAATGGAGATATTGTTAGTTGCCAACTGGTATAATTATTTTTCTTTCTCTACTATTTCAAATTCTCTGGATACACTGGTGCCTTCTTCATCCACCACGGTAATGATATGTTTCCCTACAGAAGGGCTCAACCCTAACTGGTGAAAGTTTTGCGTGGTAGCTAAAAACTCATCATCCAAACTCCAGAACAATTTTGCTGATGGTTTGCGGGTGGCGGCACTAAAAACCGTTTTTCCTCTTTTCCCATCTATCTCCAGCGGCACATAAATTTTTGAATTAGGAATAGGATAAATGATTTCAATTGCTTTCGATGCATCACCTAACTGGCAGCCCGGTTTAAAAGCTGGCAACACTTTATAGTCGGTGCTCTTTTGCCGGAAATAAAATTCCATTGAAGGCGTGAGAACAAACCAGCTTCTGTGCTGCATCAACGAAGGGCTTTCACAATCCGCTGTAACACGATAAGTTCCAGATGCATCCAAATTAATCATTCGATGATAAGGACATAGCGGCGACTTCACCGCATTCTGTGGCATGAACAACGTATCTACCACATCGCAATCCATATTGGCTCTAAAACCACTTTGCCTGCACACAGGCACATAACTAAAATTATACACCGGCTGCTGAAACCAGCTAACGGCAGGCAATACACGAAAAATATCAAACAGTATCGGTGCTGCTGTTTTTATTCCTACCAACT
>CAZDHQ010000223.1:1400-6978 GCA_964505135.1 uncultured Ferruginibacter sp. | reverse complement strand
ACTTATTTCCCATAGTGCAGGGAAGCACTTTCAAAGACCTCCGGACAGCATCCTCGCAGTTCATCGCATCTCAAAATGCGGTGGGGAATGCTATCGGCGGCCTCAGTGTGGGCGAACCTACGGAGGTAATGTACGAGTTCACAGAACTCTGTTGCGATATACTACCTGCACAAAAACCACGTTATCTCATGGGCGTGGGCACACCATGGAATATATTGGAGTGTATTGCATTGGGCGTAGATATGTTTGACTGTGTAATGCCCACCCGGAACGGCAGAAATGCCATGCTCTTTACATCAAAAGGCGTTATCAATATTGATAACAAAAAATGGGAAAAAGATTTTTCAGCGATTGACGATGGAATTGACTGTGAGCTTAGCCATTTTTATTCAAAAGCGTACCTGCGGCACCTGGTTAAGTCAAAGGAGATTTTAGGCCTAACCATTGCCAGTGTTCATAACCTTGCTTTCTACTTATGGCTTGTAAAGCAGGCGAGAAGACACATTGTAGAAGGCGACTTTGTTAGCTGGAAAAATGAAATGGTACAGGTATTGCAACAAAGACTTTAATTTAAAATGCTATTTATATTCTTAAAAAATTGAAGAAATGAAGCTGTTTAAAACCATTCTTAGTTTTTTAATTGTTGGTTTACCCGTTGCAGCATTCTGCCAGGCGCCGGCACCGTCTGGGCTTAACCTGCCTAAAGATGCTGCAGTGAACGTAACCATTGCAGATGCAAAATCAGGAGAGATGCTCAGCAATGAAATTGTGGTGTTTAGAAGCATGGCCAACAAAACAGAATTCCAGGGACTTTCTGATTCCACGGGTAAATTTTCTTTGAGATTACCCTCTGGTTCTAAGTACGAGATTTTTATTCTGGGTTTCCAGGATTCAACAAGCTATACTATTTTAGATATCCCTGCACTAAAACCAAACCAGTATTATAAAAATCCATTTAAAGTGGATATACAGTTTGAAGCACCCAAATCATTTGTTTTGCAGAACTGTAATTTTGAAACAGGAAAGGCAGAACTAAAGCCTGAATCCTATCCTGTGCTGGATGAACTGGTGGAGTACCTGAAAAGAAAAGATGACGAAAAAATAGAACTGGGCGGCCATACAGATAATGTAGGCAAGGCCGAAGCGAATATGACACTATCAACTAACAGGGCCAATACCGTAAGAGCTTATTTATTAATGAAGGGCATTGCACCAGACAGGGTTACTGCCAAAGGATATGGCATGACGATGCCGATAGCTGAAAATGATACTGCAGAAGGAAGAGCGCTTAACCGACGAACAGAAGTAAAAATTCTTGAATAATAAAGAGCCCTTAAAAGGGGCTTTTTTATTGAAGACATCTACTTGAATTCTTAACATATCATCCGGTAATACTGCTGTTTCCTGTTGATATATTTCAGTTAGCTTTGCACCCTTAACAGCAATGAAGAAAATAGACCGCTACATACTTAAGAAATTCCTGACTACATTTTTCTTTTGCATTCTGCTCATGACGGTGATTGTGGTGGTAATTGACATCAGTGAAAAAACAGATGATTTTGTAAAATCAAGGTTGCCAGCATGGAAGATTTTTACTGATTATTATCTCGGCTTTATTCCACGGATTGATGCCATGCTTTTTCCCCTGTTTGTTTTTATTGGCGTCATATTTTTTACCTCCAAAATGGCCGATAAATCTGAAGTGATCGCCATTTTGAGTAGCGGTGTAAGCTTTCGCAGGTTTTTATTGCCATACTGGATTGGCAGCATTTTTCTTGCCTTGATTCTATGGGGTGGATATCATTTTGTTTTACCCAACGCCAATGCTAAGTGGAGTGCATTTGAATTAAAATACGTTGGGGGAACTGCAGACTTTACGGGTTCCAATGCCACCAGGAACTATTATTTCAGGGTAGATTCAAACACCTATGCAGGCATCCGTTATTTTGATACCATGTCAAAATCGGGTGGCAACTTTTTCATTCAAAAATTTGTAAACCATCACCTGGTATATAATCTGCGATCAGATAATATTTCATGGGATACTTCGGTGAATAAATGGAAGCTTAGCGGTGTAATGGAAAGAACCATCCAGGGTGATAGTGAAATTGCAAAGAAGAGCCGCACCATACATATGCAGTATAATTTTAGGCCAATTGATTTAAGCCGGGATGAATACTTAAAAGACAGGCTGTCCACCTCAGACCTAAATGATATGATCAGGCTTGAAAGACTACGTGGCACCGAAAGTATCAATACTTTATTGGTAGAGCGATATAACAGGGATGCCATTCCCGTATCAGTAATTATTCTCACACTCATCGGCGCAATTCTTTCTTCTAAAAAAGTGAGAGGTGGTAGCGGTGCTCATTTAGCGCTGGGCGTAATCTGGAGTGTACTCTATATTTTATTCAGCCGTTTTTCCATTGTGTTTGCTACCAAGGGAAGTTTCCCTGCATTGCTTGCAGCATGGACCCCCAATATGATCTTTGCAGCTATTACCTATTATTTCTATGTAAGAGCTTCCAGGTGATAAATTTACCAGCTAATAATTTCATTATGGCATAACGGTTACGATACAACGCTTATACCTGGTTAAAGCTGGCGATCCTTTATCTGTCACCTTTAAAATAAAATGAATGGTTTGCGGAGATGTAACTACAGGTGCTGTTATTGCAGGAATACGGTACATGTTAGGTGCAAATGGTCTTAAAGCTACATCTCCCTTATAGGTTCCTGCTTCTTTATATTGAAACCATAAGTAACTCATAGAGTCTCCATCTGGATCCGTGGTACCAGCAGCATTTAAAGAAAAGGTTTCTCCGGATTTTACAGTCAAATGATCGCTATGGGAAAACGTTGGAATGGGTGGATGGTTTGCTTCACTGTATTTTTTTGTTGTCCATTCCATACGTGCGGCAAAATCATTTTGAAACTCGATGCGCCAGCGCCAGATGGTCTCACGGTTACCAATATACGATTTTCTATCTATCGGAGAAATAACGGAATCATTTGCATTCGTCCAGATGGGTCTTGTTTCCGGTTCATCCTTTGGCCAGTTGTCTCTTTTGAACATACCTGTGTTGGAATCCTCAAACTCCGGCAAGTACAATTCATATCTTCCGCCCCAGCCACCATAATTAGGATGTTCAGGATCATTCAAGCCATTATTGATTAAACTTAAAAAAGAAGGTGTATCACCTTCCATTCCATAAGCCACATCGGGATAAGCCGCACCTAATGGACCATGCCCCTGTTGAATATTCTTTACCAACCAATCTGCTGATGTAGAGGCTGCATCAGAACCGGGCATTGGGAAAGACATGCCGAGCCATGTTGCTTTTGCATAGTTATAGCCTGGTGTTACCACAAAAAATATTGAAGGGAAATTTTTTCTTATCCATGGGCCGCTATCATCCTGGTCAGAGATGGTGTACACCCTTAGCTTGCTGTACAAGCGTTCAGCCTCCGTTGCCGTTTTAGTATTTTTTATTTTCCATAAAGCCTGCGCCAATGTATTTGGTCCACCCCACACCGTTACCCAAAGTGGACGGTTATCTTTTTGTTCCAGCACTTTTATAATCCAATCAGAACCTTCAGAATCCTTGCCTGCACCTACTCCACTCATTCCATAAACAGCCAATCCTTTTTTTACTTTTGTGATCAACGATTCATAAGCAGGAAAACCTTTTTCATGCAGCAATAAATTTGGCTGCACTTTTTTATAGGCGGCTAAAATATTCTTAATGGTTTCAGGCGCCACCATTGTTTGCTGGTGAATAGATGTGGTAGCAATTAAACCTTCCACATCCCATTGATTGCAGTACAATAGAAAACGAATCAGTGATTGTGAGTCATCAGGATCTGCTTCAATATCGGTTAAGACCAATACACGTGGCTTCTCATTTGATTGGGAAAATAATGCTATTGAAAATAGCAGGCAACTCAAAAACACCAATAGATTTTTCATAAAAATGATTTTTCTTATCCGTTGTTACACTCAACTAAGTCTTATGCTAAAAGCTCCTAACCTTCATTACTAATAACTCACTTTTTCTGGTTATACAAACCAAGTTTGGCATATAAATCTTCCAGCAGAAAAGGAACATCCAGTTGTGTATAGACTCTAATATTTCTTCCTTTGTGATTCACTTCATAAATACCCTGGTCATTGATCAACGGCGATGGACGAAGCGAATAAGAGCTCGAAGATGGATCTGGCTCAAATGAAGATTGCAAAGCAGTTAACAACACCAATGGACTATCTCCTACAATATACACTTCACCTACATTGAAATGATATTTGACACCCATCTTCATAATGCGTTCAATATCAGCCGTTAGGTATTCCCCTATTTTGCCTTGTGTTTTTACTCTGGTCAACATAGTTGCATAAGACATCATTACCTGCCTGTAAGCATTACGTGGTACCTGCCAGATGGGAATAGGTGATTTATTAAAAACCACTTGTCCCGCTTTTAGGTCTATGCCAAGATTGTATTCCATGGTGGTGTATCCTGGTGGGGGTGTTGCCAGTTCAGGATATTCCGGTCCTCCAATCCAAATGAGTGTCAGGCGGCTGGCAATTTTAGGCTCCATCAAATAAGCGCTTGCTATATCTGTGAGACCGGCTCCACAAACAACATACAATGGTAGCTTTGTATCCTCTCTCATTGCTTCTTTAATGATCAAATTAGCAGCCTCAGATTTTTGTGCGGTACTGTCATTCTCCAACGGAAAATTAGATCCTTGATAAACAGTGTATGCTTTTTCAAGGCGCATAATACTTAATAGCTCTTCTGCTTTTTGTTTGGCATGTGTTGCAGTTTCTCTTGATGGATCCCAGCCGTCACCAGGCCTAAGATGTGAACCAATAATACCACGTATTTCAACCGAGGGTGACAGCAGGTGATGCACCAATTGAAACAATCCATCCGGATCACCGCTAAAATCATTATCGATGATGATACGCATTCTTGGATTAACAAGACTGTCAGGGAATAACGAAGAAGTATTCTTTTGAGCCAAAAGACTGGTAGACAATAGAAATACTAAAAGCTGAATTGTGAGCAGTTTTTTCATCTCAAGCATTTTTAAAACTCTAACAGTAAATGTAAGACTTACCTGCCCCGGAGAATAAAATTTGATTGAAAAAATTGAAATATGGGAAGCGTGATCTTGATATGTTTTTAAACAAGTGCTTATCACTGATGCAGATCACAAAAGGAATTCATTACTGAATTCCTTTTGTGATCTGGCTGGGACTCGAACCCAGGACCCTCCCGATTAAAATCGGGATGCTCTATCCTTGAGCTATCAAACCTTCGATGTATTTCCTTGACTTCATTTTCTTTATTTTCTGCTCAAAAGCCTTTGCTTCTTGTAAAGTTTCAAATTCCTTTTTATACTTCAGTTCCCATGGTATGCCAGTGGAGGTGAATTTTGAATGACCAATATTATGCTCGTATAATCGCCTGTCTAATTCAATACAGGCACCGACATAATATTTGTCCAGTTTACTTGAATATAGTATGTATGTAAATGGCATAATAAAAAAAGGGAACTCATTACTGAATTC
>CAZDHQ010000223.1:0-1388 GCA_964505135.1 uncultured Ferruginibacter sp. | reverse complement strand
ACCCAGGACCCATACATTAAAAGTGTATTGCTCTACCAACTGAGCTACCAAATCATCCTCTTTTTCAATTGGAGTGCGAAAATAAGGCAAAATGATTTTGCACCAAAACTTTTACCAAAAAAATTACCAGCTTATTAAATTTATCTTGCTTATTAATTTACTAACAGCCATTTATCTCACTTATTTTTGCACCAATTAATCAACACATGAACAGTTTTTTTAAAGATAAAGTGGTAGTAGTTACCGGAGGAACCGATGGTATCGGCAAAGCCCTTATTGATACATTGATCCCATTGGGCGCAAAAATAGCTACCTGCGGCCGCAACCAGGACAAACTCTATCGCTTACAGGTGCAATATTCTAATCATTTATTACACGCAGTGGTAGCCGATGTAAGCAGGTATGATGATTGTAAAAATTTCATCAATACCACCATTGATGCTTTTGGCGGCATTGATATTTTGATTAACAATGCAGGTATTTCCATGAGAGCGCTATTAAAAGATTTGGAGGTGGATGTAATAAAAAAAGTGATGGACATTAACTTTTTTGGCACAGTTTATTGTACCAAACTGGCACTTGACAGCATCATCAGTAGAAAAGGAACCATAGTAGGAGTATCTTCTATTGCTGGCTTTAGAGGATTACCCGGCAGAAGCGGCTATTCGGCTTCAAAGTTTGCAGTAAATGGCTGGCTTGAGTCAATAAGAACTGAACTGGCACACACAGGTGTGCATGTAATGTGGGTATGCCCGGGCTTTACCACCAGCAATATCAGGAATGCAGCTCTTAATAAAGATGGCAAAGTGTACGGTGAAACGCCCATGAATGAAGATGAGATGATGAGCGCAGAAGAATGTGCCCGGCATATTCTTTCCGCTGTGAAAAAACGTAAAAGGACGCTAGTACTAACGTTCACAGGTAAACGAACGGTGTTTCTAAATAAATTCTTTCCATCGTTTGCAGATAAAATGGTGGGGAAATTCTTTTTAAAACAAGGTGAATTAATAAAATAAAGTCGGTTCGATTGGTATTTAATCATCAAATAATTTCTGGAGCGAAAGTATTGCCGGAATTAAACTAAATATGCCCTTAGTCACGCTTACAACTGATATTGGCCAACAGGACTTTCTGGTTGGTGGTATTAAGGGACAGTTATTCCAGGCCGTTCCCAACTGCACTGTTATTGACATTTCACACCAGCTATCTCCTTTTAATTATCCGCAAGCAGCCTATGTATGCCGCAATGCTATCAAGAATTTTCCCAAAGGCACCATTCACCTGGTAATGGTAAACCTGTTTGACCAAAAGCCGGAGCACCTGTTACTGGCGCAGCATGATGGATATTATATCGGCTGTGCAGACAATGGCTTGCTTACAATGATATT
>CAZDHQ010000222.1:0-6987 GCA_964505135.1 uncultured Ferruginibacter sp. | reverse complement strand
ATACAAATGTCGTTTCACAGGCATATTATTATTGGGTGACTTATAACTGGTGTGGACCTCAATATAGTCCTACAACCTTATATAACCTTTATATTAAAAAGAACGATTATTTAAAAATGAGAGAAATCTCCTTGACATATAATCTTTCTCCGAGAATAGCTGGAAAAATTTTGGCTAAAAGACTTGCGGTATCAGTGTTCGCAAGAAATGCGTTCTATCTGTATAGAACAATAAAAGATATGGATGCTGAACAATTGACAACGGGGAATACTTGGCTAAGTAATGTAAACAATGCCGGTAGCCAACCTGCTTCAAGAACATTTGGTGTAATGCTTAGAGCAAGCTTTTGATAAATCTCAAAAACAGATAAAATGAAAAGAATATTTTTTATAACAATTTTGTTTTTTACGGCAGGGATATTTTCCTGTAGTAAGGCAAAGTTTGAGGAGTATTATGTGAATCCTTCTACTACCTCTTCAACAACAGTTGAAATGCAGTATGGCGGTGTATTATCATCAAACCTTGATTATGTGATGTATAAATACTGGAATTATTTCGTTGTGCTTCAAAATACAGCGCTGCCATGGTCTCAGTCTGTTGGAATAGTTAACAACCCAGGAAGATTTGTGCCTGGTGCAGCTGCTATTACAGCAAGGTGGCAGAACTATTATAAGTTTTTAGCGCAGTACAAAGAATTGCTAAACCAGTATTCTAAATTACCAACGGATAAACAGCTGGAAAAAAGGATATATATTCTTACTGCTACTATTTATGTATATGACCATACACAGAAGATGGTTGATTTACATGGCGACATTCCTTTTTCAACTGCCGGTTTGCTAAGTACAAATAGCGGAGACTATCAAGTGTCTTATGCTAGCTATGATGCTGCAGAATCTATTTACACAAAAATGCTGGATGATCTGAAAAGCTTTGCTGATGAATTGAATACGATTGATGTCCCAAATAGTGTTATGGAAGTTTTTAAAACACAGGATTTTATTAATGATGGAAGTATAACAGCTTGGAAAAAATATTGCAACTCTCTTCGCTTAAGAATGCTTACCAGGGTTTCAGCTGCCTCAGCCTTTCAATCCAGGTCAGGTAGTGAAATAGCGTCAATAGTGGCAGATCCATCAAAGTATCCATTAATAGAAACTAATGACGAAAATATCTCTATAAAAGTTCGAAACGTATCCGGCGGTATTAACAACGGTACCAATACAGGATCAGGTGCTGATTTTTACCAAGGCCTTATCGGTTGGGGTGGTGGAGATATTCCAAGTAAATCTATTGTTGATTCAATGCTTCACAATAATGACCCTAGATTGAAAGCAATGTTTCAACCTGGAACTGATGCAAATGGAAATTATCTTGGGTTAGATCCTTCGCTTAATTCATCTGATCAGAATACACTGGTTAATGGTGGCACCTTGTCGAGGTACAACTTTTCCACTATTTCCAGGAATACTAAAATGCCAGGAATGTTGATGAATGCAGCGGAAGTAAGCTTTCTATTAGCTGAGTATTATCTAAATGCCGGCAATGACGCCTCTGCCAAGTCAGCTTATGAAAAAGGCATTTCTCAATCTATAGATTATTATTATTGGTTAAACTCAATAAGTGATGATAAATCCCAGGGGAATTTAACTCCAGTAACTGACAATCAGAAAGTAACCTACATGGGTAGTGCTGGTATAAACTGGGATGCTGCAACAACAAAGCTTGAAAAGTTAAATAGAATAGCGGTGCAAAAATGGACTAACTACAGCGTACTTCAACCAATTGAAAGCTGGACAGAAATACGTCGGTTGAATTTACCTGCTGTAACATTCGTCGCTGATAACACCAATGCTCAAAAAACTCCACCAGACAGATGGGTTTATCCTACCGATGAATCTTCGTATAATACAGCCAATTACGAGGCCGTAAAATCCAAAGACAATCTTACCACTAAGATTTTCTGGGACGTGAATTAAAGATTTGTGCAGTTAAACATACAGGGTCATGTAGAAATACATGGCCCTTTTTTATTCTATGTTTATCAAAGGTTAATGAACCAGTTTTAGATTAAAATTAACCATTTTGTCGCCATTTTTAACATTTATATAAAACTTTCTTAAACATTTAAGAAGTTTATTATTTTTTCTTTAAAATTTGCAAAAGGAGATGATTGTTATTGCTGAGAAAATATTTTGTTTAAGCAACATATTTAACAAAACTAATGTCCTACTTCAGGCCGATAGATATGCAACCAAAGAAAATCGACTTTAAAATTGCTTAGTCCAGTATCTTCATAAACAACGATTAATTATTTATTTACTAAAACAATTTGCAAATGAAACGAGTATTGTCCTTTATCGCTATGCTGCTGATTCATTCACTGGTGATGGCGCAAACCCGGGAACTTTCGGGTACGGTTAAAGATTCAAAAACAGGGAACGGAATTGCTTCTGTTACTGTTTCTGTTCAGGGAAAAAACATTTCTACCATTACCAATGCTGACGGCGCATTTTCTTTAAATGTTCCAGCTGGAAAACTTACACTGGTGCTTTCTTCAGTTGGATATGGTACTAAAACCATCGCTGTAGATGGTAGCCAGGCAAGCTTAACTGCTTCCCTTGATCAATCTTCCACCGACCTGGGTGAAGTAGTGGTAACCGCCCTTGGAATTAGCAAAGAAGCTAAAAAAGTGGGATATGCGGTGAGCAATGTAAGCGGTGATCAATTGAGCAAAGCCAGAGAAACCAACGTGGCGCTCTCTTTAGCCGGCCAGGTAGCTGGTTTGAACGTACGTGGTACAAGTGGTGGTCCGGGCGGGTCTGCCAGGATTTTGCTCCGTGGTGTATCCAGCATCACAGGTGGTGGATCTCCTTTGTTTGTAGTTAATGGAGTACCTATTGATAATAGCCAAAGAGGTAGTGCTGGTGAATGGGGTGGATCTGACAATGGTGATGGTATCAGCAATATTAACCCAGACGATATCGAAACAATGTCTGTTTTAAAAGGGCTTGCTGCTTCTGCATTGTATGGTTCAAGGGCTGCTAATGGCGTTATCCTGATTACTACTAAGAGTGGTAAAAAAGGAACAGCTAATATTGAATACAACCTAAACTACCAGGCTGATAAAGCAATTGATTTTACTGATTTTCAATATGTATATGGTCAGGGTACAGGTGGTCAAAAGCCTGCAAACTCATCTGCTGCCAAAGCAACTGCACGCTTTGCGTGGGGATCTAAAATGGACGGTTCAAGCTTTACCGGCTGGGATGGTAATACTTATTCTTACTCTCCTTATAAAAATAATATCGCAGATTTTTATAGAATGGGCGGTACTTTTACCAATACTCTTTCTGTAAATGGTGGTGGAGACAGGAGTACTTACCGCTTGTCCCTATCTAACTTAAACAATGATGCAATTGTTAGAAACAGCGGCCTTGACAGAAAAACTATCAACTTTAATATTGATCAAAAAGTGACCGATAAGCTTTCTGTTGGTGTGGTGGCTAACTACATTTACCAGTTGAGCAAAAACCCTCCTTTCCTTAGTGATGGTCCAGGTAATCCAAACAATGGTTTATTCCTTGCCCCCAACATCCAGGAAAAAACATTGTCTCCAGGGTATGATGCTAACGGAAGAGAAATTGTATTTAGTGATGATAACTACGTGACCAATCCATACTTTGCAGTAAATAAATGGAAAACTGAGCTAGGTCGTAAGCGTTTGATTTCTGCATTAAATGCAAAATACAATATTGCAGATTGGATATGGATCCAGGGAAGAATTGGTTATGACAACCTGAATGATCGTAATCTTGGTGTTACACCAACCGGTACAGATTACTCATATAATTCTGCTGGTCAGTCAGGAAGTATTGGTCTTACTACCATCCAGGCTTCAGAACTCAATTTTGATGGATTGTTAGGTCTTACACGTAAGCTAACAAGCGATTTAAATCTTGATGCAACTTTAGGTGGAAACATTCGTAAGAATAAATCTGAATCTGTAAGCATTAACGGCGGACCTTTTGTAATCGATAATCTTTATGCTCCAAATAACGTGGTTAACTTTGGCCGCGGCTATGGATATTCACAAAGAGAAGTTCATTCAGCATTTTATTCTGCAGACTTTACCTATAAGAATTTTTTAACATTAGGAACTACAGGAAGGTATGATGCTTTCTCAACCTTATACAATTCAAGTATACCTACCAACAAGCGTAATGTGTTTTCTCCATCCGTTTCAGCTAGTTTCTTATTCTCTCAGGTAGCTAATATTCCACAGATTAGCTATGGTAAGTTACGTGCTTCTTATGCTCAAACTAGTGGTGAACCTAGAGACGCATATCAAACCGCTGTTTATTACAGTGTTGGAAACGCTATAAATGGTATCTCTACCGGTAGTTTCAGTGGCACCCTGCCAAATCTTTTCTTGAAGCCGTATAAGCTAACAGAATTGGAATTTGGTGCTGAAGTTAAATTTTTACAAAACCGCCTAGGCATTGATATCTCTTATTTTGACCGTAAGTCAACTAACGAAATCATGAATTCAAGTATTAGCTGGTCTACCGGTTATGCTGGCTCAGTGATTGCAAATGGTTCAATTCAGAATCAGGGAATAGAATTAATGTTAACTGGTACACCAATCAAAACAAAAGAGTTTAGCTGGAATGCAAGCTTCAATCTTACGTCTATTAAAAACAAAGTACTTAAGACTGACGCATCAGGTAACAACCTTGGCTTAGGAACTTACAGACCTTTGAATGCAAATACTGCATGGTTGATCGGTTTACCTGGCCCGCAGATTATGGCAAATGATTACACCTATAACGATAAAGGACAGATAGTGGTAGATCAAGATGGTTTGCCAATAGCTGGAGCCCGGATTCCTATGGGATCAGTGCTGCCTAAATTGTATGGTGGTCTTAAAAATGAATTGAACTACAAAGCCATTAGTCTTTCTTTCTTGATTGATTATAACTATGGTAATAAAATCTTATCTGCTACTAAAAACTATGCTTTAGTTAGGGGTTTAGACAAAGCAACCTTGGTAGGTAGAGAAACTGGTATTAAGGTAGATGGTGTACTTGCGGACGGATCTGCTAATACTAAAACTGCCGATGCTGAGGCTTACTATCGCAGAATGGCAAGCATTTCAAGAAATAACGTTTTGAACGGTGACTTTATAAAATTGCGTCAGGTAACCTTAGGTTATACTTTCGGAGAAAGTGCTTTGGCTAAGGTTCCGGTATTTAGCTCTATACAGATTTCTTTTGTAGCCCGTAATTTATTGGTGCTAATGAAAAAATCTGACAACATTGATCCAGAAGCTGGTTTTTCATCTCTTATTAGCTATGCTGGTATTGAGGGAACAAGCTTACCTTCTGCAAGATCTTTTGGTATCAATGTTAACTTTAAATTCAAAAAATAATAATCATGAAAAAACTTCTTATAAATCTTAGTCTTATTTCGGCAGTATTTGTTTCGGGCTGTACGAAAAATTTTGACAAAATAAATACGGATCCAACCCAGGGTACTGCAGATACATTTGATCCAAATTTACTTTTGCCCTCAGGCCAGTTAACCTACATAGGAGCAATTACAGGGTATAATGGTCCTATACTTTTTCAAAGCATGTGGACTCAAACATTTGCTTCTGCAATCTTCCCGGGCTACTACAGTGGGGGAGATAAATATGTAGAAGGCGGTAGCTTCCTTAACTACCAGGGGCGCACATGGGATGATGGATATAGAGCAGCAAGTTATTTAAGAGAGGCGCAAAATTTAACTAAAGACAACGATGCGTTAAGCAATCTTAGAGGAATTGCTCTAATCAACGAAATTCTTTGTATCCAGTCTATTACTGACAAATATGGTGATGCGCCATATTCAGAAGCTCTCTTAGCAAAATCTGGTGTAAAACTTCCGGTTTATGACAAACAGCAAGACATTTACAACACGATGCTTGCAAAACTTGATAGTGTTTTGCCAACTTTGAGTGCTTCGAAGGCATCTCCAACCAATGATGTATTTCCTTATAAAGGTGATATCGGGAAGTGGAAAAAATTTGGTTATTCATTAATGCTTCGCATCGCAATGAGATTGACAAAAGTTGATGCAGCAAAGGCAAAAACTTATGCAGAGAAGGCTTATGCAGGGGGCGTGTTTACTAGCAATGATGACAATGCCTTTGTTAAGTTCGATAACGCAAGTGGCTATAGCAATGCTAACTCAAGGTCATTAACTGTTGCCCAGGACTATTCTGAAGTTAAATGGGGTAAAGTATTAGTTGACTATCTAAAGACAACAAATGATCCAAGACTTTCAGTTATAGCTGAGGTTCCAAAGAACGGCGTAGCTAACACAGCTAACCAAAAATTGGCTGGAGATAACACTGCTGCAAATCAACTTGGTATGCCTAATGGATATGACCAGAATGGTGGAGCAACAGACATAAGCAATGCACCCGGTTATCCTGGAGCAAGCCCTGCTGATCCGAGCACAAATACGGCAACCTATACTGATCAACCAAATCCAACTGGAAAATACTCTCGTCCTACCACTAAGCTGTACACTGATTTAAACACGCCTTCATTTGTATTGACATATGCACAGGTTGAGTTTTTGTTAGCAGAAGCTGCTGCAAGAGGATGGAGTGTTGGTGCAGATGCTGCTACCCACTACAAGAATGGCTTATCCGCTGCCTTGCAAACTTATGGCCAAATTAATGCGGTAGGAGCTATTAGTGCAGGAGTTGCAGATACCTATGCTGCAGCCAATCCATTGGATGAATCTTCCCTGGAAAATTCGCTAAAGCAGATCAATACGCAATACTGGATTTTGACTGGAACCATCTTTGATTTTGACGAAGCGTGGAACAACTGGAAAAGATCTGGCTATCCTGTTTTAACCCCGGTTTCTTATAATGGTAATTTTACTGGTGGCACCATTCCAAGGAGACAGGCTTATCCTGTTACAGAGTCTGGT
>CAZDHQ010000221.1:0-6997 GCA_964505135.1 uncultured Ferruginibacter sp. | reverse complement strand
ATTAAAGTAGATTATTTTAGTGATTCAAGCTCTCTGCCAGCAGGCGGTGAAAATGATGTGTGCCTGTTTCTCTTGTTACTGAATACCTGCCGTGCTTGTAAAATCTTGACATAATGCCCTTTTGTACATTCTCTACAATTTCCTCATCTTCTAATTCTACTTTGTCTAAATCACTCCCAGCGCCTTTGTCATACAATTCTTCTTTCCACATGTAAACTATGAATTCCACTTTTGATTTGTTAACGCTTATAGGATTTACTACATTGATGGATAAACCCCAGGGATAAAAGTTGAACATCATGTTTGGATAAATCCAGTAATAGTAAGCAGCGATTTTACTTCCATAGTCTTCAGAAGATTCAGGTAAATCAAAACAATCGTCTGCATCTTTACCCACGCCTAATTGTAATACCGATTTTGCATATAGCTCAGTGGTATAATCTCCAAAACTCAAAGCTGCATTCAATGATGCATGTACAAAAGGAATATGAAATCCTTCCAGATAGTTTTCGCAATACAAAGCCCAATTACCATTTACTTCAAATGTTTTACTGAGGTCTGCTCTTAAAACAAACTCTTCAATAGGTAACCAATGAAGCCTTTGCTGCATTTCCTGGAAATAAATGGAGGCTGGTTCTTTTGAAGCTAAAGATGTGAATAATAGATTTCCCCATTCATGCAATGGAAGTTTGGGCAAATGGTCTGCTTCAGAAGGGAAATCTTCCACTTCACTAAACTCCGGCATGGAAATAAATTTTCCGTTCAGCTCAAATAATTTTCCGTGGTACTTGCATCTTAAATTGGCTGCCCGGCTGCAGGGCTTATAGGCAATCAGGTTGCCTCTGTGCGTACACACATTGCTAAGGCAGTTGATGTTTCCCTGATTGTCTTTTGTAAGCATCAATGGCTCATCCAGGTAATTTTCCAGCAAGGTAAATGGCACCACGTCTCCCTTAAATTTCACCATTTCTTTAGAGCCGATAAATTGCCAGGAAGGTGCAAAGATTTTTTCCTTTGCCAGTTGAAAATAATTTTCACTGGTATACACACTGGTATCAATTGTTTTTGCTTTGGCAATATTGGGATGTACATTCAATAAGGACATAGGAAGAATTTTTTTCAATTTAGGTAATTTATCAATCCGTTAATCAGGATTGTTCGTTGGCGTCAAACCATAACTTCTTGACATCATTCCAATCCCCATTGTAATTGATGGTAAGCTGTTCTCCCTTCTTAATCGGGCGTACTGTTTTAATGGCAATGAAATCATTTTCAAAATCCATAAAGTATTCGCAATTGCTCTGGTAGCTATGGTTATACATAGATACCAGGCCCAGCGCTACACAGCAGCGGTCCGCTTTTTCGCCCCATTCAAAAATATAATCATGCAGCAGGGTTTTATCCAGCAGTTCCCGTTCTTCCCGGCTCATTACAATCACCGGTGCTGTTTCAATTACTGTATCGGCAGCAATATCTTTTTTTGTAAAAACACCCCTGCCCATGTTTTCCGCTATATCAATATACAGGTATGGTTTCTGCATAACATTTTATTAAAGTGTTTTGGAGTAATTTGCAATGTAATTAATTGCTAATAGTTATCTGGCCAATGTGTCAGAAAATAACTTACTGTAAGTACTTGGCGATTAGTCATTCAACAATACAACCATTCAACAATTTAGCTGATGTCTTTAGAACTAGAAGAAATATCAATTCAACAACAATTTGAAGAAGTGATAGCTTCAGAAGATAAACTGAAGATAAAGGAGTTCCTCAATAACCAAAACATAAGTGATGTAGCGGATTTGATTTATGAGAACGAGGAATATGAAACGCAGATCATCAGTCATCTTTCTTTGCATAGAGCTGCCAGTGTTTTTAAAATCTTGGAGGTTCCCACGCAGAAACGCATCATGAAAAACCTGCCGGCATTTACTACTGCAGAATTGCTGAATGAACTACCTGCGGATGACCGTACTTCTTTCTTTAGTTATCTCCCGAGCAATGTGGTTAGAGAACTAGTAAAGATGCTAACGCCGGAAGAAAGAAAGGTAACCTTGTCGTTGCTGGGTTATCCAGAAGGAAGCGTGGGCAGACTGATGACACCGGATTATGTGTATGTGTATGAGCACGACACGGTGGAAGATGTATTGAATACTATCCGCAAGTATGCTAAGAATAGTGAAACCATTGATGTGATTTATGTGATCAATGATAAAGGAGAGTTGCTGGATGATATCCGTATCAAAGATTTTATCATGGCTTCGCCGGAGAAGAAAGTAAATGAATTGATGGATGAACGCTTTATTGCCCTGCATGCAGAAGATGACCAGGAAGTGGCGAATGAAGCTTTTAAAATGAATAATCGTGTAGCCCTTCCCGTGGTTAGTAAGAGTAACAAACTGCTCGGGATTGTAACCATAGACGACGTATTGTGGGTGGCAAGTGAAGAGTTTAGCGAAGACATGCAAAAGATAGGTGGTACCGAGGCTTTGGACGAACCTTACCTGGAAGTGTCTATGGTTAAATTATTTCGTAAACGGATTGGTTGGTTAGTGATTTTATTTTTAGGTGAGATGTTTACAGCAACTGCCATGGGATATTTTGAGGACGAAATTCAAAAAGCAGTGGTATTGGCATTGTTTATACCACTCATTATTTCAAGTGGTGGTAATACAGGTTCGCAGGCTTCAACATTGATCATACAAGCTATGGCTGTGGGCGAAATTACAATAGCTAATTGGTGGCGAGTAATGAGAAGAGAAGTAATACAGGGTTTAATGCTTGGTTCAGTGCTGGGCATTATCGGTTTTTCAAGGGTAATTATCTGGTCTAAAATATTGCCTCACGTGTATGGGAGTCATGAAATGTTGATTGCATTTACGGTGGGCTTTTCTTTGGTAGGCGTGGTGTTATGGGGAACATTAACCGGTTCCATGCTTCCGCTGATATTGAAACGTCTTGGGGCAGACCCTGCTGTTAGTTCGGCTCCTTTTGTTGCAACATTGGTGGATGTTACCGGGTTGGTAATTTACTTCTCTTTTGCTTATATTTTCCTACAGGGAATTTTATTGTAGGATAGAACACTGATTGGGCTGATAGAACGGATGATAACTGATCCGTGTAAACCAGTTTAATCTGTTTAATCCGTGTTCCATCCCTCACTGCATGGTAGCGCTCTTGCCTGATTTTTTCCCATACTTCATCTTTTTCAATACGGCTCCTTTTTTATTGGCAGTTATTAAATAAAGGTTATCAAATTGTTCGTCAGGTATATTATGCTGTGGAAAGTTGCTGATGCCAAGTTTGTAGATCAATGCAGGAATAATATTGCTATGGCTAATGATCAGTATCCGCCTGTTCCAGTCATGATGCTGTGTGATTCTTTCAAACAAATCATTGCAGGATGTGTCTGCTTTGTATTGTACGGTGTCAATATTGTACCATGCTAACAGGCTGTCTGCAGTATGTTGAGTGCGTTTGAACTCCGATACATAAATTTTTTCAATGTTTTCTTTTTTTAATCTTCTTGCCAGGTCTCCGGCACGCTGATTGCCTTCTGTGGTAAGCAATGGATCTTTACCAGCTTCTTTTTCTGCATGTCTCACTATAAAAATGCGGTTACTGCTGTTGGTAGATTTGTTGTAAACAGAATGCCATTGCAGCATGCTATCCAGGGTTGGTTTAATACCACCTGTTTTTTGTGCAAGCGCATTCACCGAAATAGAAATGAGCAACGATAAAAAAGTGAATTTGTTCATGTGTTCTTTTTGGCAATTTAGTTGAAAATAAAAGATGTTTATCAGCCCAAACAGTTTGCTGCTATTTGTCGAAAATTGTCATAAATGATGATTATTTGAACAATTTCGCTATTTTGCAAGCGTTTGCATAAGTAAAAATTATAATCCGTGTGCCACTCCAGCTTTATGCAGATTTTTGAAGGCCCGGAATTTGAAACACTAAAAAATATTCATCATTATGTGTGGAATTGTTGGCTATACAGGACCAAGAGAAGCTTATCCCATTGTTATTAAAGGTTTGAAGCGATTGGAATATCGTGGTTATGATAGTGCTGGGGTTGCTTTACTCAATGGCGGTCTTAAAGTTTATAAAAAGAAAGGTAAGGTAGCAGACCTGGAAGAATCTGTGGTAGGTGCAGATCTTCATTCTCATATTGGCATTGGTCACACCCGCTGGGCTACACATGGAGAGCCCAATGATCGCAATGCACATCCGCATCAGTCTGCCAGTGGTAAACTGGCCATGATTCACAACGGCATTATTGAGAACTATGCTCAAATAAAAAAAGATCTTGTAAATAAAGGATACAGTTTTAAAAGTGATACCGATACAGAAGTGCTGTTGAACTTTATTGATGATATCAAGAAGAATAATGAATGCGGTTTAGAAGAAGCAGTAAGGATTGCATTGAAAAGAGTAATCGGTGCTTACTGCATTTTATTGATTGACCAGGATGATCCGCAAACCATTATTGCTGCAAGAAAGGGAAGTCCGCTGGTAATCGGTGTAGGCAAGGGCGAACATTTTTTAGGAAGTGATGCATCACCCATGTTGGAATATACTAAAGAAGTAGTGTACATCAATGACTATGAATTAGCCATTGTAAGGCCTGATGAATTAATATTAAAAAACCTGGGTAATGAAAAGATCACTCCGTTTGTAACAAAGCTTGATTTGGAACTGGCAGCTATTGAAAAAGGTGGGTATGATCATTTCATGCTGAAAGAAATTTTTGAGCAACCCACTACCATTCATGATTGCTTACGTGGACGCTTAGACGCAGCCAACGGATTGATAAGAATGAGCGGTGTGCAGAATAATATTGAAGCATTTAAAAATGCCAAACGCATTTTGATTGTAGCATGCGGTACCAGCTGGCATGCAGGTTTATTAGCTGAATATGTGATTGAAGAATTATGCCGTATACCCGTTGAAGTAGAATATGCATCTGAATTCCGTTACCGAAATCCCATCATTCATAAAGGAGACATCATCATTGCTATCTCTCAAAGCGGTGAAACAGCAGATACATTGGTTGCTATTGAAAAAGCAAAAGAGCAGGGTGCAATCATTTTTGGTATTGTAAACGTAGTAGGGTCTTCCATTGCAAGAATAAGTCATGGTGGGGCTTATACGCATGCCGGTCCTGAGATTGGTGTAGCAAGCACCAAAGCTTTAAGTGGACAGTTAGCTGTATTAATGATGATGGCTTTAAAGATTGCGAAAGAAAATGGTACCATTCCTGATGAACGTTTCCATAAGTTGTTATTTGAACTGGAAGCGGTGCCGGAAAAAGTACAGGCCATTTTAGAAAATGCGGATGCGGTAAGAGTAATTGCCGAAAAGTATAAAGATGCAGATGATGCATTGTTCCTTGGCCGTGGTTATAATTTCCCGACAGCACTGGAAGGCGCCTTAAAGCTGAAAGAAATTTCTTATATCCATGCAGAAGGTTATCCAGCAGCAGAAATGAAGCATGGACCTATTGCATTGGTTACAGAAAAATTACCGGTAGTATTTGTTGCAACCAAAGACAGCTACCACGAAAAAATTGTAAGCAACATACAGGAGATCAAAGCAAGAAAAGGAAAAGTAATTGCCATCATCACAGAAGGTGATGATGTGATTCCAACCATGGCAGACGATGTTTTCTTTGTGCCGCCTGCTGATGAAATATTTGCTCCTATGTTAAGTTTGATACCATTGCAGCTGCTCTCTTATTATGTGGGTGTAGCAAAAGGCTATGACGTAGATAAGCCGAGAAATTTGGCGAAGAGTGTGACGGTCGAGTAAAATAATGGATAATTTATTAATGGATAATTGATAATTTTTAAATCTTCATTTATCTCATTGATTCATCTAGTCTCTAAAATTTATTTGGGTATCATTATCCATTTTCAATTAACCAATTATCAGTTCGGTCTATGAACATCATCAAAAAACATCTCGTAAATGAACTGGGTTATAATTTCATCGAGCCACAGTTTATTCCAAAAGGCAAAGACGAATACTACCTGCGTTATGAACAAAACTCTACAGGTAAAGAATACCGCAACCTTACTGCTTATGAAATAGAAGTGCTGGTTCGTAACCGAAATACTTCAGATGACTGGAATAAGATTTTAGTATCGGAAGAATTCAGTGCAGACCTGGTGCGGAACTGTAAGTTTCATGGATTGGTGCGTATCGGAAAATTAGAGCCTTACTACCTGGAGTTTCATAACCTGCGTATGCCTGTTGGTTTGTATAACTGTAACATCATTAGTTGCGATATTGGTGATAATGTTTGTTTCGATAACGTGAACTATTTAAGTCACTACATCATCGGCAATGAAGTGATGCTGGCCAATATCAATGAACTGGCATGTACAGACAGAGCTAAGTTTGGTAATGGTATTTTATCTGAAGGAGAAGACCCAAGGTGGAGAGTGGTACTGGAATTATGTAATGAAAACGGCGGTAGGGCTGTCCGTCCATTTGAAGCAATGTTGCCCGGTGATGCTCATCTCTGGAGCAGGTATATTGCCGATGAAGCGTTCATTAATAAGCTCACAGAATTTACAGACAAGGAATCTGACAGCAGGCGTGGACATTATGGAGAAATAGGTGATCGTACGGTAATAAAAAATTGCAAGATCATTAAAGATGTAAAGATTGGCAGTGATGCTTATTTAAAAGGTGCCAATAAAATTAAAAACATCACCATCCGGAGTGATGCAGAACGCATGTCGCAAATAGGTGAGGGCTGTGAACTGGTGAACGGAATCATTGGTTATGGCTGCCGTTTGTTTTATGGTGTAAAGGCAGTACGTTTTGTAATGGCTTCTCATTCGCAGTTAAAATACGGAGCAAGGTTGATCAACTCATATTTGGGTAACAATGCCACTATCTCCTGTTGTGAAGTGTTGAACTCTTTAATCTTTCCTGCGCATGAACAGCACCACAATAACTCATTTTTATGTGCATCATTGATCATGGG
>CAZDHQ010000220.1:0-7017 GCA_964505135.1 uncultured Ferruginibacter sp. | reverse complement strand
CATGGCATCACTTAAAAATTCATCTTCTGTCATGCCATCTTCCAGCTTGTGGGCATCTGTTTTGCTGAGCTCATTGCTGAGGTAGTCCATCAACCGCTGGTTGTCGATGTCTTTATTGCTGTTGGATAATATGTCTTTTAAATTTTCACTCATTGTCTTTACTGCGTTCCAGCATTATTTTTAAATTTCTCTTGCCATTTTGAATATGGCTTTTCACCTGCAGCATGTTGTAGCCGGTTTGCTGGCTTATTTCCTGGTAAGTTTTTTTCTCAAGATAAAACAATTTTACGCATAGCTGCTGTTCGGTATTCAGGCGCTGCAGCGCCTGCTCCATGTTAGTAAGGGTAATTTCTTTTTGCTGATGGCTGGCTTTTGTTTCCGCTTCGTCAGGTGTGGCCATCACTCTTTCACTTATTTCTACCTTGATGTTTTTATTTCGCAGCTTCATCAGGCAATGATTTTTTGCCACCATATACAGCCAGCTCTTGAAATAGTCGACTTTGTATTTCTGCAATTCTGTGATCGCTTTTAAAAAGATCTGCTGCACTGCATCCCTTGCTTCTTCTTCATTCTTCAGGTACTTCATACAAACACCCAGCAGTAGCATGGTGTAGCGCTGTAGCAGCACGCCCAGCCATTCATTGTTTTTATCTGCATAAAAACGCTGGAGAAGGTCATTGTCTTCGATATGTTTGTATCTGTCTGTAGCCAAGGTAATGAGGTGGTGAATATAAGATGAAGAGTTTGAAAAATTCCATAAGAAGATAAAACTCACCCGGCCTCACCCTCATTCCCTCTCCAAAAGAGAGAGAGGCCAAGCAATATTTATTTGTTGGGCTTTTGGAATTAAGCATTTCAACTTCTCTTTCTATTATCAACAAAAATAAAGCAAGCATATCAGCATCAGACAAGAACTTTTATGCTGTTGCCTTAAAGCCTCCCTTTGGGGGAGGTTTGGTGGGGCTTCTTTCAACCCTTACCTTTGCCGCTCAAAAAAAGTTGCATAGCGATAAAAAAGATGAAAGGATTGCGACGCAACGATGATGCTATGGAAAAATGAAGCTGGTATCATGCTTCGACTCCGCTCAGCACAATTCCATTGAGGTATGAAGTACGATAACGAAATCAATAAACGGAAAACATTTGCGATTATTTCTCACCCGGATGCCGGTAAAACCACGCTGACGGAGAAGTTCCTGTTGTTTGGTGGTGCGATACAAACAGCGGGTGCTGTAAAGAGTAACAAGATTAAAAAGCACGCCACCAGCGACTTTATGGAAATAGAGCGCCAGCGTGGTATTAGTGTAGCTACGAGTGTGATGACGTTTGAGTATAAGGATCATTTGATCAACCTGCTGGATACGCCAGGTCACAAAGACTTTGCGGAGGATACTTACCGTACACTAACTGCAGTGGATAGCGTTGTTTTGGTGGTGGACAGTGTGAATGGCGTGGAAGACCAGACAAGGCGCCTGATGGAAGTGATTAGCATGAGGAGTACTCCGGTGATAGTGTTCATTAACAAGATGGATCGTGATGGCAAAAACCGGTTTGATTTATTGGAAGAAATTGAAAAGGAACTGAAGATACAGTTGCACCCGATGACGGTACCGATTAACAGCGGTAAGGATTTTAAGGGGGTATATGATTTGCATGAAAAAAGTTTGGTATTATTTACTGCAGGTACAAAGGCAAATGATGAAGATGTGGTACAGATAACTGATTTGAATGATGCGGTGCTGGATGCAAAAGTGGGAGAGAAGGATGCTAATACTTTGAGAGAAGATGTGGAGTTGATCGATGGCGTGTATGGGGCGCTGAATAATGAAGATTACCTGGCAGGAAAAATTGCGCCAGTATTTTTTGGTAGTGCAGTGAATAATTTTGGTGTAAAGGAACTGCTGGATACGTTCATTCGTATTGCGCCAACGCCCAGGCCACGACATACAACTGCAAGAGATATTTCTCCGCAGGAAGATAAGTTCAGTGGATTTGTTTTTAAGATTCATGCCAACCTTGATCCCAAGCACCGTGACAGGATTGCGTTTTTGAGAGTGTGCAGCGGGCGCTTTGAAAGGAACAAATATTACCATCATGTAAGGCTTGACCGTGACATTCGTTTCAGCAATCCTTATAGTTTTTTGGCTCGTCAAAAGGATGTAATTGAAGAGGCATATCCCGGTGATGTGGTGGGTTTATTTGATACAGGCAACTTTAAAATTGGTGATACACTGACGGAAGGTGAGGACTTTTTCTTTACGGGCATTCCTACTTTTTCACCGGAAATATTTAAAGAGGTAGTGAATAAAGACCCAATGAAAACCAAGCAACTGGAGAAAGGTTTATTACAGTTGACTGATGAGGGTGTGGCACAATTGTTCACCCAGTTTGGCGGTAATAAAAAGATCATTGGTTGTGTGGGCGAACTACAGTTTGAAGTAATTCAATATCGTTTATTGCAGGAATATGGTGCGTCGGTTCAGATGAACCATTTGCCTTTTTATAAGGCTTGCTGGATTACGAGCAAAGACCCAAAGAAGCTGGACGACTTTACGAAATACAACCAGGGAAATATTGCGAATGATAAAGACGGGCACCTGGTTTATTTAGCACAAAGCGAATGGTTTCTAAATACGGAGCGGCAGAATAACCCGGATATTGAGTTTCATTTTTCGAGTGAGGTGCATAAGTAGCAGCCTGCTTTTATAACAATGAAACAATTGAGCCATTCAACCGTGACTTGAGTTGTCCACCGTTATCCCACAGCAACTTCTGTAACATATTTTAACAATATTATTGGCGTAAATTTGCAGACTATATTTTTACGAGATGGAAAATAATACACCAGCAACAGAAAAAGTTAAGTGTTTAATTATTGGATCGGGACCGGCAGGTTACACTGCAGCAATCTATGCCAGCAGGGCAGGTTTGGAGCCGGTTTTGTACCAGGGCATTCAACCAGGCGGTCAGTTAACGATCACAACAGAGGTGGAGAATTACCCTGGTTATCCCGAAGGAATCCAGGGACCAGATATGATGGTGAATTTTGAAAACCAGGCAAGGCGAATGGGAGCTGATATTCGCTATGGCTTGGCGACGAAAGTTGACTTTTCTGCTGTGCCTTATAAAGTGGAGATAGATGAAGAAAAATGGATTGAAGCAAATGCAGTAATTATATCAACCGGTGCGTCGGCCAAATGGCTTGGGCTTGAAAGTGAACAAAGACTGAATGGCTTTGGCGTGAGTGCCTGTGCTGTATGTGATGGATTTTTCTTCAAAGGAAAAGAAGTAGCCATTGTAGGTGCAGGTGATACGGCTGCTGAAGAAGCATTGTATTTATCAAAGATTTGTTCGCAGGTACACATGATTGTGAGGAAAGGTGAAATGAGAGCAAGCAAGATCATGCAGGAACGTGTTTTGAACACTGCTAATATTAAAGTGTATTGGCACAGCGAAACAGATGAAGTAATAGGTGACAAGAAAGTAGAAGCGGTAAGGATTAAGAATAATCAAAGTAATGAATCAACAACCATTCCTGTAAGTGCGTTCTTTGTAGCTATTGGCCACCAGCCGAACAGTGATATTTTTAAAGGCTGGCTGGATATGGATGAAGCAGGTTATATTAAAACCGTTCCGGGAACTAGTAAAACCAATATCGAAGGTGTGTTTGCAGCAGGCGATGTACAGGATAAAATTTACCGGCAGGCTGTAACAGCGGCTGGTAGTGGTTGTATGGCAGCTTTGGATGCAGAGCGGTATTTGAGTGAGAAGGGATACCACTAAGATGATTGTTGCATTGTTGCATGGTTAAGTTGTTGAATAGTGCATACTGTATTCATCTTTTGCTCACTGCAAGCAATTTGTAGAGCTGATTGAAACTTTTAACAATAAAGCAATTCAGCCATTCAACCATTCCTAAACCTCAAACTAAAAAACATGGCTCTACTTACCATCCACCTAAGCAACCTCGAATTTTTTGCTTATCATGGATTGTATGAGGAGGAGCAGGTAAATGGCAATCGCTTTGAAGTTAATATTGACATTGAAGCGGAGATCCCGGATAAGGTTCAGCATTTAAGTGATACGATTGACTATGTAAACATGTACGTTATTGTGGAAAAACGCATGCAGCAGCCAACCCGGTTACTGGAAACATTAGCGCAGGATTTGGCAGCATTGATACAGGCGGCGGATCACCGGGTGAAAACAGTGAACGTGAATATTCGTAAGCTTTCACCGCCTATAAAGAATTTCAAAGGCCATGTCGGCATTTCTTTCAAAAAAGTATTTTAGCAATGAGGTTATTTTCTTACATCCTGCTTTTACTTTTTAGTTCAAATTGCTTTTCTCAAAACATTAATACCCTAATTGCTGAAGCAACAAAACTGGAAGCTTCATTGGATGAAAAAGGGGCCTATGAAAAATACCGCCAGGTATATAAACTCCAGCCAAATAATATTGCTGTCCTGAATAAATGCAGTGAGCTTTGTAGCCGAATTGGTAAAAGAGAAGTAAGTGTTACCTCCCGGCATGACTACTATCAAAACGCAAAAAACTATGCAGAGGCTGCTCTCAAAATCCAGCCGGAAAATGGTGAATCCAACTGCGTAATGGCTATAGCACTCGGTTGTGTAGCATTGGATGCCAGCAGCAAGGAAAAAGTGAATGCAGCTAAGAGCATTAAAAAATACCTTGATAAAGCGTTGCAATATGATCCTGCTAATTTTAAAGCATGGCATGTTTTGGGCAGATGGCATTACGAGGTAAGTAATCTGAATATGTTTGAGAGGGCTGCTATTAAAATACTTTTTGGCGGCTTGCCGTCATCTTCTTTCGAGCAGGCAATAACTGCTTTTGAAAAAGCCAATTCCATTAAAGCTTTTGCCGCAAATAATTTTGAAATGGCCCTTGCTTACAAGAAAAAGGGTGATAGAAAAAAAGCCGTCGCTTCGCTTGAGGCCTTGTTACAAATGCCCAATACTACCGAAGATGATGAGCCTTTAAAAGTAAGTGCCCGTAAATTATTGGCTGAATGGCTTTAACAAAAGCAAGTTTGACTGCCAAGTCATTTCGGCTATCTTCGCAATAAAAACTTAATAAATGATACAAAAGCTTGCACTATTCTTCACTGCTTTTTTAGTTTATCTTACCACGAATGCACAGGAAGTTTCTTTTGAAACAAAATATGATCCCAAAGCTTTATTTGGACCTTTATTTTATCCTTATGGAGAAACTGTTACCCGTTCTGCAGATGGCAGCCCTAATACCGGTTATTGGCAGAACAGGGCGGATTACAGCATCAATGCATCCCTTAATGATGCTACTAACGAAATCACTGCTTCAGTAAACATCACTTATAAGAATAATAGTCCGCATAATCTGTCATTCCTTTGGCTGCAATTAGATCAGAACTTTTTTAATAAAGACAGCCGTGGCCAGGCACGCATGCCTGCAGATGCCCGTAGCCGGTATGGAGATTCTAAATCCAATTTTAACGGTGGCTATAAAATTGCATCCGTAAAAGTGAATGGCGAAAAGGCAACCTATCTTATTAATGATACCAGGATGCAGCTTAAGCTTCTTAATGAATTGAAAGCAGGCGGTGAAAGTCTGAATATCAGCATTGACTACTCATTTGTGTTGCCGGCCTATGGGGCAGACCGCTGTGGTATTTTGCCAACCAAAAACGGCAACATCTATGCGGTGGCACAGTGGTTCCCACGGTTATGTGTATACGATGATGTGCTTGGGTGGAATACCGCTCCTTATCTTGGCCCATCTGAGTTTTATCTTGAGTACGGAGATTTGGATGTAAACATCACAGCACCTGCCAGTCACATTGTGGTGGCAAGCGGAGAATTGCTTAATCCAAATGATGTGCTAACTGCCGCCCAGGTAAAAAGATACGATGAGGCAAAGCAGAGTGATAAAACGGTGATGATCCGTTCAGAAAAAGAAGTGAATGATCCTGCGTCAAGGCCATCGGCCAAAACATTGACGTGGCATTATAAAATTACCAATGCACGTGATTTTGCCTGGGCATCATCCAAAGCATTTATCTGGGATGCTGCAAGAATTAATTTACCAAGTGGCAAAACAGCTTTGGCAATGAGTGCTTACCCTGTAGAAAGCGATGGCAAAAAAGGATGGGGAAGAGCTACTGAATATGTAAAAGGTAGTATTGAGAATTATAGCAAACGCTGGTTCGAATATCCTTACCCGGTAGCCACCAATGTGGCCAGTAATGTTGGTGGGATGGAATATCCCGGTATCGTTTTTTGTGGAAGCAATGCAAAAGAAGATGGTTTATTTGGCGTAACGGATCATGAGTTTGGCCATACCTGGTTCCCAATGATCGTAGGCAGCAACGAGCGTAAATATGGATGGATGGACGAAGGTTTTAATACTTTCATCAATTCTTTAGCCGATGATGATTTCAATAAAGGGGAGTATAAGTCGCAGGAAAAAAACATGACTTATTACACGGAGTATTATTTTGCTGATAACCTGGAGTCTGTGATGAGTACACCAGACGCCATGCAGGAAGCAAGCATTGGGAGGCTGCTGTATGCAAAACCCGGCTACGGCCTTGAATTGTTAAGGCATCAAATTCTTGGACCGGAACGATTTGATTATGCATTTAAAACTTACATCAAACGCTGGGCTTACAAGCATCCAACTCCCTGGGATTTCTTTAAAACAATGGACAATGCAGCAGGAGAGGACCTTACCTGGTTTTGGAAAGGATGGTTTTTGGAATCTTACAAGAATGACCAGGCACTACTGGGTGTAAGCGCTGAAAAGGATGGTAGCCAGATCGTGACATTAGGCAATGCAGAACAAATGGCACTTCCTGTAATTCTTGAATATGAAACCAGCAAAGGAGAAAAAGGAAGGATTAATTTACCTGTTGAAATTTGGAATAACACGCCGGTATTCAAAGTAAGAATTAATACAAAAGATCCTTTAGCAAAAGTTACGCTGGATCCAAATAGGGTTTATCCCGATATCAATTTT
>CAZDHQ010000219.1:6175-7037 GCA_964505135.1 uncultured Ferruginibacter sp. | reverse complement strand
ACGTTGTTTATTGGTTTCATAAAATGCTTTCAATCCGGCTATATCGTTTGCAGATTTATACCACACTCTTTTTTCCATCACATCATACATCAGGTTACCTTCAGCAAATTCCTGGAGGCGATATTTAAAATCTGCATTGTAATCTTCCAGGTGATTGCGGTAATAGTCGCATGCTGATTTTACAATAAAACTATCCAGTAGTACTGGGTTGCTTTCTCCACGATATAGTCGATAGTTGAGCTTATACTCTTTTACAAAAGACAACCACTCTTTTGCCTTCACGGGAGTGCCTTTACCAAGTGTGAGTACTGTTTCTTTTTCTATTGCATAGGGATGATTCCAGGGTAGCAGCGTAACACTGTCAGCAAAGCGATAAAGCTCTTCCCTGTTTATTGCCGGGTTTATTTTGGGATTTGTTTTTGAAAGTGCTTCTTTAATATCAAATGCAAAATCGTTTTGTAACCTTTGATGGAAATTTAATACATCATTCTTAAACTGTTCAAGAGTATCCAGTTTAAGATCCTTTGCATATTTTACTTTCAGCTTGTACTTTGTATACAGGTTTAAGTATTCTTTTAAAGCCTCTTCTTTGTTGCCTGCCTGGGTTACATTGCGGGTGAACGCTTTTATAAACTCGTCTTTGCTTACTTCATTTTTACCATAAGTAAACAAAGGCTGCGTAAAGCCTTTTAATGCTATTACGCAGCCAATGCCAAGTAATAAAAACGCTCTCATTTTTATACTGCTGTTTTACTAGTTAGACTTTTCAAGCTTGGTTACTGATTTTTTACCAGTTTGAAGGTCTATTACTTCCAGCACATAAATGCCTTTTAATAATCCATTCAGGTTGTTTAGTGTTACC
>CAZDHQ010000219.1:0-6165 GCA_964505135.1 uncultured Ferruginibacter sp. | reverse complement strand
TATTTACTTTTTTAGTGGTGTTCAATATTGCCCTTCCAGACATATCAAGCATTCTTATATTTACTGAAGTGTTTTGTTCAATAGGCATGGTGATGGTGAGGTCAGATACAAATGGATTAGGTGATACTTTAACCGTTCCGCTTGCAGGCAGTTTTACAATAACTACATTACTGTAAGCAATCTGGCCATTCATATCTGTAAGTTTTACCCTATAGTAAACTGTGGTAGCCTGTACATCTGCAATGTCATCGGCAAGCTGGTAGCGTTTTTCATCATTGCTGTTACCTGCTGCTCTTACTCTTACTCCTACCGTTGTATAATTTCTGCTATCAGTGCTTCTTTCTATTTCAAAATAGTCAGAATTAATTTCACTAATTGTTTTCCAATTAAGCGTAACCGTATTACCGCTGCGGTTTGCAGTAAGAGCCAAACCTTTTGCAGGAAGAATTGACAACCAGTTTAAAGAATAGATTGCTGGCACACTGTCTTTTTTACCAGCGGCATCAATGAATGAATAATAGAAGTTAGTAACCATAGAAGCCACTGTAACTGCTGTAAATTCAATCTTCAATTGATTAGGGTTGAAGTTGGTAATAACCTGCCCCGGAGTAACCAATACACCTGCGTAATATAAGTTTGAGTTTAATGGCGGAATATCAATGCTTAGATTCCTGCCATTGAGCGTACATCCACTTGGGCAATCCTCACCATCTTTACCACTTAATATCGGTGGATTACTTCCGCCATTCAGGGTAAGCTGTTGACCAACTGTTGGAGTTGGAATGTTTACGTAGAACGGAACAGAAGTGGGCGTTCTTTCAATTCCAAAGTCATAGTTTGATACGCTGGTGTAGCCATAAGTTCTGTCATCTATTATGCCCATTTCACCATAATCTATGGTTCCGTTCCTGGTTTCACCGGTATTGATCCAGCCAGCTGGTAATGATGGTGCAGGAGCAATATCGCCTGCCACTCCCTGTGTGGTTGATAAAATCAACGAATAATTTTTACCAGGGGAAGCATTGTTGAAGGCATAGGTTCCATTAGCTGCCACCGGTACAGAAGCTACCACATAACCTAAATCATTAACCAGGTTAACATAGAGCAGGCCACCCACATTGGTTGCAGGTTCGGTTGCCGCTTGCTGTACCACATCTCCATTTGCATCATTCCATACTTTACCGGTGATGTTGATACCCGGCCCTATAAGGAAGTGAACAATAGCAGTAGCACATAGAGGCTGAGGTGTGGAAGTGGTTACATCGCAAATGCTATAATTAACCAGGTCTGGGCCTATATAACCTGATGGTGGCGTGTAATCATAAATACCGTTTGCATAGAACTGAATTTTTCCTCCTTTGGTAGTGGCAATGGCTGCACCTATTGGTGTCATTGCTCCATTGATATCTATTTTTACACCACTCATTGACATTGTATCCAGGTTAGGTTCTCTATCATTGGAGATATAATAGCCGCTCACAGGCTGATCTACTGTTGTGTAAATAAAATCATCACCTGCAAATGGAGGGTCATTTTGAATTCCATTGATGTCTGACAGCACATCAATTCTTAACTGGGCTGTTGCTACTGCATTTACGGCATTGGTGATAGTATAGTTTGCCCTGATGCGGCCCACAAATCCTACCACCGGAGTAAATGTATAGGTACCATCTGACTGTATCTGCAGTGTACCTGCATTGCTTATACGTTTTCCGGTTATATCCGTTCCTCCCACTGTTACAGTAGTACCAGGTAATGTACTCACGTTTGGCACACCTGCCCCGGAAATATCGTATTTAAACAGCGTAACTGTAAATGAATAATCCTTAGGATCCTGGTCATTACCCAGCAGATTGCCTGTAATCTCATCACCATAGCTGATATCTTCATCATTATTGGCTATAACAGAATTACCACTTGCCGGTAAAGGATCAACGGTGATCAATAGATATGCTGTATCACAAGCTGAGGGGCTTCCATTATCACAGATACAATAAGGTATGTTTACCGTTCCGGTAAAGGTAGAAACTGGTGTAAAGGTATAGTTGCCAGTAGCATTGTAGGTAAGTGTACCTGCATTGGCCACTACCGCACCTGATTTAGATGAACCAGCTACTGCTGAACCACTGGTTAACGTAGTCAGTGTACTTGGATTAAGGAAGGTGGTAAATGTTTGTGTGTTTCCTTCCTGATCAAAGTCGTTTTGCTTAACGGGGCCACTTACTGCCATGTTTTGCCATGTACTGTTTTCATCACTGATGGCGTAGGTAAGAATTCTCTTGATACCAAAATCAATAGCTACTGCACAGGTGCCGGCATTAGCAAAAGATGCCTGGCGAAGTACCTGTGTGGTAGGCACCGCTGTGGAGGGTAATCCTGCCGTGTTGAGTCCAACGAGATAACACAAACTGTATTGTAAATATCTAATCTCTACATCATCTATATACACGTAGTCGCCTTCCCTAACGTTGTTATTTGTTATGATACGCAGGTACACTTTATTGTTGGTGCCATAAGTTGCTACATCAATCGGTATATTGGTAATGCGGATATAATTTGAATTGTAAGTATTGCTGCCGGTAATTGTGTAAACGGTATTATACGTTGTTCCGTTATTTGACAGCTGTACCAAAACGTTTTTACCAACTGATAAAGTAGCTACTCCCACACGGTAAGAGAAACTTAAATAAGCCTGGCTTGCGGTTTGTATATTAAACTCCCTTATAGCAGCCCGGTTGGCATCATCTAATCTTAGCGCATAACTGAATACACTATCTTTCACAATTTCCACATCTGTATTTGCAGCAGACTGAGCAGGCGTTACACAGAAACCAGCAGAAGGATCATTTAGATCATACCAATCACTTCTCCAGCTTACATTTCCATCAGAGCCGGAAGCACAGCTATTTCCACCTGCAGGCGTATCAAAATTATCTGCTGTTACTTTTTCGGGCGAACGGATAAATTGGTAATAGCCATTTGCATCCACATCGGCAGAATCAGATAATTCATTGGTATTAATGGTACCACTGCAATCTCCGTCTACGTATAGATAAACCCTGGCAGGATTATATCCTGTTCCTCCATCGTTTTTTACTCCGTCTGCATTTTTATCAAGAAAAACCTGGCCTGTAATAAAATTTTGGCCATTAGGAGAAGGGCAGGAGTTAATGTTTACATACACTTTTGCAGTAGCACACACAATTGGGAATGGTGTTGAACAAACATTGTATTCAAAAGTGTCTTTACCAACAAACCCGTTGTTAGGTATGTAAACAACAGTACCATTTGCGTTGATTCTTACTGACCCATTAGCCGGCTGAAGCAGGCCTTTAGTAGTTACAGAAGCAGGATTGATAATCGCCAGGAAGCCTACATCATTCTTAAGGATATTTACGGTTACTGGTGTATTTACCAGTGTTACGGCATAGTCATCGTTGGCTATGATTAGCTTTTCTTTACAGAATGGCTGTATAGTACTGCCCACGTCCCAGCTTGGATTAGCTGTTAAAGCAGTAGCAGCATCTTCACCATACACTGCAGCAATTTTTGCCCCGTTGCACGTATATACCGCAGTTCCACTCTGGTCATTTTTAGCAGGGTTTTTTATTTTGGTATAATTCAGCGTATTTAAAGGGATTGCGGCATCATATTTTAGGCCGCATGGGCTTGTGTTAGGACCATTTAATACATCTCCATCATACTTTACATATACGGTGGTGTTGGCGTTAGGTGTTACCCAAATTGGATTATCATTTCTTGTTCCATCGGTAGAACCTGGTGCCCAGGCAATACTAGCAAAATCAGTAAGCCTTGCTTCAGAGATAAGGTTAAATGCCCAGTCTCTGGTGCTTCCTGAATTATGGGCAGGATTATTGGGGTCAAAACCATAGGTATAAGAATCATAAATTTCCAGCGCAACAAATGACTCCCTGGTTGGATTGGTAAACCTAAATGCACCAGTAGCTGTCATCGGCATAGCAAAACGGTAAGGAGAATTGGCTTTAAGCAAAATGCTGCCGCTTGATGGAATACCTGATGTCCAGTTAATGGTTATGTCACGTGACAAGCTATTATACAGCATTACCACCGCGGTATCTGCCGGGTTGGTTGCCGGCGGTCCAGTGGTTGGCACTGGTGTGTAGTAAGTGTAGGAATACCAGGTGGATGGGAATACAGGCACTTCACGGCAAGAATAATTATCAATACCAGCAAAATGTGCGTCCACCCCAATTGGCTTGTCACTTGTTACTACAGCACCAGCTTTAATTTTTATTCCTGCGGTTGCAGTGTTTTCATCTATTACCGCTGTTTGTCCTTCATTTAATGTGATGGTAGCATCAAAAATGCCATCATTATTACGATCCACCTGAACGGTAGTATTATTCTGAGCCGCTCTTACTAGTAACGACGTATACAAAAAATCCTGGCTGGGTAAGTCCTGGCCAACCGGAAGGGTGAAGGATTTACCAAATTCACTTGGGTAGGCAGCTACGTTTGTCTTCATACACTGCACAGCAATGATGGATGGCTCGCCGCATACCTCGGTTACCGAGATCTGGCCACTGGAGTATAGTTTGTCTTTACCATCATAAAATATATTAGCGGCCACCCTTGGTGTAGGTATGGTATTATCTAACACGATACTGCCACCGGGTGGTATTATGTCGTTAGGATATCCTGGCGCAATACCGTTGTAAATATTACCATCTCCCCAAACTTGTGTGGTAGCTTGAGATGGGTTCAAAATATTAGTCTCATATCCATCTTCCCAATGATCCCAAATCAGTCTCATACCAGGATAAGATATTTTAATGCTTATAATAGTACGTACATTTTTTGAAGGGATGGCTGGGCTACCTGATCTTTTAAGTGTTATGTATGCATCATCAGCAGAGTAAGGCATGTAGTATGTCTTAGGTGTGCCGGCATCTGCACAGGTATTGAAAGTAATTGGTAAAATAGTGATGATTACCTGCGCCTGGGAACACATGTTGGTACGATCGCATATTTCATAAGTAAGCGTATCGTTGCCATCAAAAGTTCCATTCGGAAGATATATGATCTTGTTATTATCAATAATTACATTCCCGTTAGTTGGTTGCGCAACTACAATGAGCGTTGAGGAATCAATATTATTATTAGGGTCTGAATCGTTTGCCAGTACATCAATTGTTAATGGCTCTCCGCCATTTCCTGTTGCATTATCAAGATTAGCATCCGGCGGGCAAATTGTACAGATACTAATTGAAGTTGTTTTAGTGTCAGTTACCGTATTTTCAAGTCCTTGTTTTGCTGCAGCTGTTATGGTAAAAGTTGGTCCTGTTGCCGGTACAATCCAATTGCTTTCGTAAACTTTAGAGCAGGTACCGGTGTAAACTAACGCTGGTGTAAAATCTGTGCCGGGAGGAGATACGTTCAGGGATAATCCAGTTATGTCATTAGACCCAAATGGACTTGATACACTTGCACGAATGTATCTTGAATAACCACCAATCACATTTACTACTATACTTCCGGCAGGATAAGCTGCGTTGTAAATATCAAGAGAGGTAATAGATACAAAGTTCGATGTTTGGAAGCTGATTTTAGATGGTTTGGTTTGACTTCCATACAGTACTTTAAACGAAACACCAGGCTGATTAGAAGAGACGTCCAGGGTAATTGTTTCAGAAGCCGGAACAGTAATATCAGCAGCTAGTGTACCCGTCCAGGTTAGTTCGCCTGTTGCACTATTATAAGCTGGATTGGAAAGCGTGATAATAGTTCCCATACCATACTTTAGCGTAGCGGTTATGTCGGGATTTGCTGGCATGGAGCCATAGTTAATAGAAGTAAATGTTGAAACCGAAATAGTACCTGCCTTTATTGTTAAGTCACTGCACAAAGCAGTGGATTGTGTAAAGGAAGCAGTATTTGGCAGTAAACCAAATTTTACCAACGCAGCACCTGAGTCTATTGCAGAAGGTGCATTGGTTACTGAAGTCCACGTAGCGCCATCATATTTCCATAAGTTGAGCGTAGCAGCACCTTTTATAGCATAACTGTTTGGATCATCAGCAACCAGTGCCCCACCTTTAAAAATGGTAGCGGGAGCAGGTGTTAAAGTAGTCCAGCTGTCAGACCCAATATCGTACTTGTAAAAGCTGTTTAGATTACCGCCTT
>CAZDHQ010000218.1:0-7070 GCA_964505135.1 uncultured Ferruginibacter sp. | reverse complement strand
CAGCATTACTGAGTGGTAATACCTCTTACACTACGCCATCAATATCATCTACCACGGTATATTACGCAGGAGCAAGAAATACTACCACAGGATGTATATCTGCCACCAGAACTGCTGTAACTGCTACAATCAACGCTTTACCATTAGATAAAAGCGTTAATGCTGTTGCAACAACTATTTGCTCCGGCACCAGCGCAATTATCCAGGTGGCGGCTTCTCAATCAGGAGTAAACTATCAGTTAAGGGATGCATCAAATACCAATATTGGTTCTCCGGCAGCAGGTAATGGAGGAACCATTAGTTTACCGAGTGGAGCTTTAACTGATAACACCACTTTCAATGTGCTGGCAACAAGTACTTCTACTGCATGCGGTGTACAAATGAGTACAACCGTAACCGTTAGTGTGAATGCATCAGGTCAATGGATTGGTGGTACATCAGGCGACTGGAACGTACCAGGCAACTGGTGTGGCGGTGTACCTACATCTTCCACTAATGTTGCCATTCCTTCAGGAACTACCGTAAATATCCAAACAACCAATGCGGTAGCTAATTCGGTTACCATCTCAGCAGGCGGTTCACTTGTGATGACAGGAAGCAACAATCTTTCAATCAGTGCTGGCGGTACTTTCACGAACAATGGAACATTCAATGCAACTACAAGTACAGGTACAGTGTCATTCCTTGGTAATGGAACTATCAGCGGAACTACCACTTTTAAAAATATAGATACCTATGGCGCACTAAACTTTGGAACCGCAAGCACCATCAATGGCATATTTACTATCCAAACCGGTGGTAGCGTAACAGGTAATTCACCCACTTATAATTGTCCTGCAGCTACACTTGCGTACAATACCGGTGGTATTTACCTGAGAGGCCTTGAGTGGACATCAAGTTCTTCTGGTGCAGGTGTACCGGCAAACGTAATTATTCAGAACAATACTGTAATCAACTTCCCGGTAGTAGGTCAGGGTTATGTATGTAACGACCTGCAGATTGAAAATGGATCTTCACTTCGCCAGGATTATTCTGGTGGTAGTGCTGTGTTAAGAGTAGGAAGAAATATTACGATTAATGGCGTCCTTTCTCTTGGTGGCAGCAATGGTGGCGATTTGTATGTAGGCGGTAGCTGGACAAGAACAAGTACCGGCGTATTTACACACAATGACCGCAAGGTGGTATTTGATGGCCCGGCTAACTTTAGTGGCAACGGAACATCAATGGCTACGATTTCTGCGCCTGCATCTTCTGTAAAAGATAATGAGGGCGGCTTTGGTGGCGAAAACTTTGCTCACTTGTGGATCAATAAAACCAATGCAACTGACTCTGTGGTGTTGTTATCTAATATTACAGTGAACAGAGAAATTGGTCTTACTAAAGGAACTTTTAGCTTACGCAATAGTGATGTAACGTTGGTGTCTAATGATACCCGTACAGCCGACGTAGCACCGATTACCAACCCTGCTAATGCAAGTATCAGGTATGGTGGTACTGGTAGATTTGCGGTGCAAAGATTTATACACAACCCAACAGGTACAAGATCATGGAGATTGGTAACAGCTCCATTGGAACCAGCATCTGCACCTTCTATTAACCAGGCATACCAGGAAGCTGTGGTGAACCCTGACAGAAGTAATCCGAACGGAAGTGGTGGTATTTACAATCCATGGCCTGGATACGGAACACATATCACAGGGCCAGGCGGAACCTATAGTCTTACCAACGGATTTGACCAGGGTACCAATTCATCCTCTATGTTGTATGCAGGGCCTGGTGTGCTTACATGGCCAAGCGTAGCATCAACCAAATCAGTAAAAGTAACTGACCAGCCTGGATGGATGTTGTTTGTAAGAGGAGATAGAAGTTTTGTAATTGGCGGACCTTATCAACCCTCTCAAAACACTACCCTGGAGCCTAAAGGAAAAATTAATACAGGAGATGTGGTTAAACCAATTGTAGCAGGCAAGCAGGTAGTAGGTAATCCATATCCAAGTGCAATTAGTCTATTGAATGTGGATGTAGCTGGAACATCAGGTGGGAATGCAAAATACTATATGTGGGATCCTAAGATGTACACATCCTATACCTCACCAGGTAAGTGGGTTACATTCTTGGGTATTGGTTCATACTTTGTTCAAACTACCAGTGCAAGTGCTTATGCTTCTGATGGTACGATTGAATCAGGAATGGCCTTTGTACTGGATGCACCTGCAGCAGGTAATATCACTTTCCATGAATCAGATAAGTTACCACTCACCAGCAGCCTGATAGGCAATACCAGTGGTGTATTGGCAAGGCCGGTGCAGGCACCTGCTATACCCATGTTCCGCACTGATGTTTACGCAGCCAATTCCGGAAAATATACATTAACCGATGGTGTGTTGAACGTGTTTGATGATTCATTCGATAATGATACAAAAGATGATGCGGAGAAATTTATCAACTTCAATTCAAAAGAAAGTTTCAGCATTGCAAAGGCTGGTCAGAAGATTGCAATTGAAAAGCGAAAGCAGGTAGCAGAGTCTGATACTATTTTTTATGCAATGGCTAACATGAATGAACTGCCATACCGATTGAGATTTGAAGCCAGCAATTTCAACCCTGGATTGGAAGCATATCTTGTAGATAAATACTTAAACACGCAAACACCGGTAAGTACAGATGGGGTAACTACTTACAACTTCAATATTACTGCAGATGCTTTATCAAAAGCGCAAGACCGGTTTAAAGTAGTATTTAAAACAGCCTTTAATGTACTGCCTGTAACCTTTACAAGTGTGAAAGCATGGCCAAACGGAAAGGACATTGCAGTGCAATGGAATGTGAGCAACGAATTAAATGTGAAACAATACCATATTCAGAAGTCAACGGATGGTGCACACTTTGAAAGTATCGGTACCGTGGCTGCACAGGGCAATGGTCAGCAAGAAAAAACATACCAGTTTACAGATGTAAATGCAGTGGCTGGTGCTAACTACTTCCGTATTCAGAGCGAAGACAAAGATGGCAAGACTCAATACAGCAGCATCGTAAAAGTGAATATGAATAATATTAAAGGAGCGATCCAATTGTATAATAATCCTGTTACCGATAATGCTATCAAGGTTTCATTAACCAATATGCAAAAAGGAAACTACAGTGTTCGTTTATTAAACAGTGCAGGTCAGTTGATCAAAGCAGATAAAATTACACACCTTGGTGGGTCTGCAGTTCATACTATTAAACCTGATCAAATATTGGCTCAGGGTATTTACCATCTTGAGATCAGTAACCCAGTTAGCGGCACAGTCACAGTAAAAGTGAGTGTACAGTAAACCGTTAGTTGAATAATAATGGATAAGCAGCCGTTTTTTAGCGGCTGCTTTTTGTTAATAGAGATTGGTGATATTTATCATAGATATTTATTGGCTGCACTCTCCTTTATTGAAGTATAGACGCCGACATTTTACAATAGACAGATCCTGTGGTATTAAAAAAAAAGAAGCCCTGTAAGTAACAGGGGCTTCTTAACAATGAACATGAAAAAACACGCTTATTGAAACCTTCCGTATTTTTTAAAGTTGAACCAGAACTCTTTTAGAGTAACTCCCAGTATGTACTGTGTAAATTGTTCTTTTATCAAGCCATATTTTATACTTCCTTTGTTGCCATATTCGAGACCTGTATAAACACTGATTAAGGCGGATAAATTTTTTCCAAAGCCTGCTGTTATTGAATAGCTGTTAAGGTTAGCTCCACTCACCTTCATATAGGTTCTTTCTGCTGTAATGCCACCCTGCAGGTACCAGTTTTCAACCCAGTAGTTACCAATTTTTTTTCGGTAAACATATTCAGCACCGGCTGAAACTCTTCCAGATGGAGTAGTGTAGGAATTAGGATAGTTTAGCGATTGTTTACTCCAGTTGCTGTACATGCCCTCTGCACTTATAGTTAGGTCATCGTCTATTATCATGGCATATCCGGCTGATAAGGAAAGCGGAAGTGTAAAGTCATTTTTTGAACCGGTTGTTTTATTAATGGAAACACTGTTGTTTAAATATTCCAGGTCTGTTCTTCTTTTTATGATTGATGGATTACTAACAGTAAGGCCTAAACGATGCTGGATTGTTTTGGATGAATTGAATTCGTATTGTAATCCGCCCTGGAACTGGTACGCACTCATTACATCATACTGCTGTTTTACAAGAGAGGTATTTAAATCGGTTCCGTAATACTGTGTGTTGATATTGCCACTACCAAAATAATAAGATGTAGTAAGCCCGATGTTCAAATGCTTTGATAATCTTCTTGCATACGAAAAATACAACTGGTTCAATCCTCCGCTGCCATCCACAGATTTAGCAAGAGATGTATTGTTGTTGAAATAATTATTTGTTTCAAGCAGTAAATAGTTGATAGTGCTGTAGGGTTTTAATCCAAAAGAAAAAGCCCAGTTTTTGTTCGGTTTAAATGCAAGTGAAATTCTTCGTACGCTAAAGTCTTTTGTCGTACTCGTCATGGTGTCAGTGCCGGGGTACATGAACCTGGAGCTTTTGCCACGATTAGCAAGATCAAAATTCATCATCCTTTCATTCAGGCCCATCAGCGATGCCGGATTGGATGCGTTGATATAATACGGATTAGTTAAAGCAACAGAAGTGCTTCCCATCCCATACCACCGGCCAAAATCTTTTGTTTCTATATCACCTATTCCAAGAATGGAGTAGGGTGATGTAGTATTTTGTGCAACCAGTGCAGTTGAGAAAAAAGTAAATGGTATCAGTAAATATTTAATTGATTGCATAGTGTTAGTTTACAGTCCAAGTACATAGAGTTTTAATTTGATTGCCTGCTGTTTTGAAACAGCATTATTGATGAGCAGTCGCTGATCACTGCTGGTGGCATTACTGGCGTACGGGTATAACAACAGTGCTTTCCGGCTAAAAGCGCCTTCTGATAAAACGGTATTTACAAAACCTGTAACATCATAAGTGTAGCCGGTATTTTCACCATAAAGGTTATCAATATAAAGACTGCCGTATTGTGTAGCATTGTTTAAAGCAAGGGGTGCGCCGCTGGTATAATTATCATCATCCGTCAATCTTAACTCAAGCAATTCCGGCAAACTATAATAAGTGTCCTGCCCATAGCTGCCTTTAAGAGGATATACCAGCAGTTCAGCCTTTAATATTTGTATGTAAGGATGCAGCTCTTTTAAAAACAGCAGACTACCAAAAGAGATTTTAGGAAATAGTCCACTGTTGTAATGCAGGTAACCTATACCGTTAGTTGATGTGCTGCTGATCAATTGTGTCTTTTTTGGTGTAAAGCCCGCAATAGCTGTTTCAGATTTGTCATATGAAAACGAATTGAATTGCTTACCGCCTGATTTGATATCCATATCAATCGTTTTGGAAACAGGTGTGGCCGCCGCAAGTGTGTAGTGCAACTGTATTATACTCTTGTTTGTTTTAGCAAAGTAGTAAATAGCATTATTGGATGAGCTGCCGGCTATACACAGGCCTTTAAAATAACGGGCAAATTTTTCAGCATTGGTTATTGTGTCAGATCCGGATTTTAGCATGCGGAAAATGTTCTTTCCAAAATCATCCGGCAGCTTTATTTGCAGTGAGTCTTTTCTTCCGGGGTTCATCATCATTCTTTTAGATGCAATGGGCGTTTGATTATAGTCAATATAGCTCACATTGTACCCGGTAGAAATATCCGCAGTGTCCATTTTTTGTGTTACTTCATGCAGGTTTAATGTAAAAGGAACCGAAGTATCTCCCATAAAGCCCCCAGCCAGTTTTATATTGAACACTATTGAATCAAATACACAATTGCTGCAACCTTTGATATCAGCCGATGGTGCAGTCATTTCAAAATATGACCGGGATGTGATGTAACCTGTTTGTGGATCTTTATGCGAACCTGCAATGAAATAATTTGAATTAGCAGTTGCAAAAGAATCTATCTGAAGCGTAGAAACATTTACAGATATCGTATCTATCATGGTGATATTGGGATCGCCACTTATACCTTCATTACCAAACTGTATCACGGTTTTGGTACAACTGCATAGTGTTAGCAGGCACAGAATGCCATGTATTTTATTTATACTTTTCATTTTTTAGTGCCGAATAATGCCGAGTGAATCCAGTTCTTTTTTAGAAACAGACGGATGTAGTGAATGATTCAATTTGCTGGTCACAAGCTCACCTACTTTTTCTGCATCAACTTTACTGCTGAATGGTTTTTCACCTTCTATTGCCGGAATGATAAACTGCTTAATCACCAGGTGATGATTGTATTCAATAATGTATCCCCAGTTACCGGGCTTTTTATCATTTTCAATTGCATACATACGATAGGAAGTATCTACATTCGCAACTGCTTCAGATTGCTGATTATTGCTGCATGCTATGAGTATTGAGAGCAATGCAAGCGGCCAGTATTTATTAATTGTTGTCAACTTTTTCTGCATCGGGGCTAAATTTCCATAAGTCATCAAATCGGTAGCTGCTGTTGTTTCCGGTAGTGATAAAACCAACATTATTGATGGTAAATCCTACAGCCCCTGTACGTGCAGATGCTTCCAGTGCAGTTTTGGTTGTCCATGTATCATCCGTGGGATTGTATTCCCAGGTGGTTCCTATGATACCGTTTCTTTCACCACATGTTAAGTACCCCTTGCCATTTGCTGTAAAGCAGGTGCCATTGTTTCTTGCTATGTCAGTATAAGCGTCATCATAGCTATCGGTAGATATGTTGGCAATTTTTCTTTTTTGCGTCCATTCGTTGGTAGATGCATCATACATCCAAAAATCTTCAGGATAACTTCCATTGTTTATTCCACCTGCAACATAGGTTTTATCATCAATCACAAATACATTGGCGCCTGATCTTTTGGTACCGCCTAAGCTTGCTTTTTGTGTCCATTCATCTGTAGATGGATCATACTCCCAAAGATCTTTCAAATAGTTACCATCAAATCCACAGGTAATGTACCCTTTATCGCCCACTGCAAAGCCACTTGCATCATACCTGGCTGATGCCGGAAAATCTGCTTTTTTCGTCCACGTGTTACT
>CAZDHQ010000217.1:0-7122 GCA_964505135.1 uncultured Ferruginibacter sp. | reverse complement strand
TGCTTTTAGAGATGAGCATATTACCAATGCGGATAGCTGGGATGAATTTGTAAAACTGCTGGACGAAAAAACGGGCTTTATTGCAGCGCATTGGGATGGAACAGGAGAAACAGAAGAAAAAATAAAAGAACTCACCAAAGCCACTATCCGGTGTATACCGCTTGCAAATAAGCAGGAGAACGGTAAATGCATTTTAACCGGAAAGGACAGTACGCAACGGGTATTGTTTGCGAGGGCGTACTAAGGCTACAACTTTTGCGGAGCTATTGCCACGGAATCACGGAACAAATCATAATCCCGTGATTCCGTGGCAAAATATTATAGAGGCCGTTCTTTCTTCAGCTCTTCAAGCATGGCAATAATTTTATCCAGCTTACATGTCTCCAAATCATGCAGTTGAATTTGTAAAGCTTCAATCTCTTTCTTTGCTTCTTTATTGGTAATATAGTCTTCCTGCGCCTGTATACGGTCACGTTCACTTTGCCTGTTTTGTGACATCATGATGATAGGAGCTGCATAGGCTGCTTGTGTTGAGAAAATCAGGTTTAATAAAATAAAAGGGTAGGCGTCCCAGTGATACGTATACGCAATAATGTTCAATGCCATCCACAGGATCACAAAAATGGTTTGCCATATAATAAAGCGCCAGGAACCCATACCATAAGCGATCCAGTCAGCGATCCGGTCGCCCCTGCTTAATGTATCCTGGTGTTTGCTATGCCATGTCGGAAATTTCATAAACTAGTTTTTATCAAGGTAAAAAAAAGCCTTCGTATTACTACAAAGGCTTTGAGAAAATTATTTCTTAATCGTTCTTTCTATTAAGCAACTCGGCCCATCTTTCTTAAGAAAGATGCATGCGAAGCAATAGCATGACGCATTTTAGGATACTCAATGTATTTGATGTTGAAATCTGCACAAGTCTGCTTGATGATCTTGCTTATTGCCGGATAGTGTACATGCGATACTTTTGGAAACAGGTGATGTTCAATCTGGAAATTTAAGCCACCTACCAACCAGGATATCAATTTATTTTTTGTAGCAAAATTGGCAGTAGTTTGTACCTGGTGAATAGCCCATTCGTTCTCAATTTTGTTGGTATCATTTTCAGGCATAGGGAAAGCGGTTTCCTCCACGGTATGTGCCAATTGAAAAACGATGCTGATGATAAAACCAGTAACCAGGCTGGCTGCTAAAAATCCGATCATCCAATCTACAAAGCCTACTTTGTAAATTGGAATTACCACAAACAACAACAGGTAACCAAGTTTAGCACCCCAAAAAGCAAAATGATCTTTTACACTCATTTTTTTGATCGGTACAGTACCAATACGCTTGCTAAAATATTTTTGATAATCTGTGAGGAACACCCAGATTAAATGAAGCAGGGTATACAAAAACCAAACATAATAATGCTGAAAGCGGTGAATTTTATAACGCTTTTGTGTAGTACACATTCTTAAATAAGGCTTAATCTCGATATCGTCATCCACACCGTCAATATTGGTATAAGTGTGATGGATGATATTGTGCTTGGTGCTCCACATAATATGGCTTACACCCACAAAATTAGCAGATACTGCTGCCAGTTTATTTACCCACTTGCTTTTGCTAAAACTACCATGGCCTCCATCATGCATTACATTAAAACCGATGGCAGCTGTAAAGCAACCTAATAATATGCATTCAAAAACAGCCAGCCATGCATTAGGTGTAAAATACACCAGGTGCACATACAATGCTACATAGGAGGTAAAGAATAAACCAGCTTTAAAAAAGAGGTTGAAATTGCCTGTGGATGATTTTTTTCTTTCCTCAAAATATTTGTTCACCCTTTTTTTCAGTTCCTGGTGAAAATCATTTGAGTTCTGTAAAAATTTTGGAGTTGCCATTAATAAAACTTTATAAAAATGAAAATAATACTAGTGTGTTAAAATTAAAATTTGATTTCGGTGATTACTCATTCTGTTTAGCTTCTCAGGTCACATTGCTAATCAAAGCATCGAAACTGCGAAAGCCAATCATTTTTTTACTGATGAATCCTTCTGCATAGGGTACGCCAATCATTTTCCCCATCATCTTGCTTCTGTAAATCACACTGTCTAAAAAATCAGGAGTAGAAATATACGTCTGAGGCTCATTATCAGTTCCATTAGGATTATAAAACTGCGTGCCAAATGCTTTAATAGATTCAATTTTCTTTTCCATTACATCCGTGATGTCTATTACAAAATCCGGCTGCAAAAATTTATCCTGTATATAATGAAAAACATACTTAGGCCGCCATGCTTCCTGCTGTGTTCCATTATCAGTTGTTTCTATTTTTCTCAAGCCCGATAAAAAAGCTGCATCCACTACCAACTGTGCACTTCTTCCGTGGTCAGGATGCCTGTCTTCCGGCGCATTGCACAATACAATTTCAGGACGGTATTTCCTGATGGCGCTAATAATTTTTCGTTGGTTGATTTCATCATTTTGAAAAAAGCCATCCGCCATTGCCAGGTTTTCTCTCACATCCAATCCCAGGATTTTAGCAGATGCAGCAGCTTCCTGTTTCCTGGTTTCAGCAGTGCCACGTGTGCCCAGCTCACCCTGCGTGAGATCTATCACACCAGTTTTTTTCCCATTCTTTTTTTCTGTGAGTAATGTTCCGCTGCAGGACAATTCGGCATCATCTGGATGAACCGCAAAGGCGAGAATGTCAAGTTTCATTATAAAATTTCAAAACACCGGTTTGCAATTTTGCTGCAAACAAATTTAATGCGTGCAAAGATAGGTGTTCAAACGCCAAAATTGTGGTAAAAGAATTGCACAGTGATGTGAATAGACATGATATTGGTCAGTTAATGATGGTTTAACCTCTAAAGCCATACATGCGTTGTACTTCCAACACTATCTTTTCCATTTCTGCTTCATCTCCATTTTTATCATAACCCTGTTTTAGGTTGCTGCCAAAAAAGAAAGCAACAGTTTGATAAAACCTTGCGGTGAGGCCGCCTTTATACTCTTTGATGATTTCGTAGCAATTATTACCGGTTTGCCGGTAAATTAATTTCATCAACACTTTCCCCTGGTATACGGAAAGATTGGTGAGCGGCTCTGCAAACTCTTTTCTCAATTCTTTCTCCTTTGATTTGATGATTTTTTTTCGTTCATCTTTATCTGTTACATTCACCAGCTTCGCATTAATTTCATTCATCACTGCAGCAGCCCTTATTGCATAGGGATAGGTTACATAAATTGCATTTCTCAGTCTTGTCCATTCTGCTCTTGCCTTTCGCTGGGAAGCTGACAACCAGCGATAAACAGGTACTGCCAATAATGTTTTTGCTTCAATAGTATCACCATTGTATACCACCGCATAGGTGGTGATGGTGTCATTGGCAGCATACTGAGCCTTTGTAACTGCAGGTTTAAGTAAGCAGAAAATTATCCATACTGAAAGGGCAAAAGATTTGTATATGGGTGCAGTAAGGTTCATCCGTACATAAATTTACATTTTCCCTGTGAAATGGCAGCCGGGCTTTGTTAAAGAATGGAGAATTTTTTTTGAGTTGTTTTATTTTATTACCACTTCTTTTATAGTTTTTTCACCAAGGGCTTCATTTACCCTTTCTATGATCTTGTCTTTTTGGTACAGCAGCTCATTTTTAAGTGGAGCTACCTGGGTACTGATGAAAAGAGTATGGTTAATAATTTGAATTTTGTCAGTGTACTTGGCAATGGTTTTCCCCATGATGTTTTCCCAAATCTCTTCAATCTGCAATGCCTGGATGCTGCCCTTGAGCCTGCTTTGTTTTAGAAACTGTTTTAACGCATCCTGCATTGAATATTCACCCATGCCGTAAAGGTATAAAAAAACCTGCCGGTTAAGGCAGGTCTGAATAAATCAGTATGGAATGTTTTATTGAACCGTAAATTTCACTATGCGGTCTCCCCACAACAGTGTTACTGTTCCATCCTCACCAATGGTGAAAGTCATTTTTTCTGTGGATGGGTTACCCTTGGTAGCAGCAGCTTTCACTCTTAAAGCATCGTCTGCTTCTTTATAGTCATAGGCGCCCCATTGGTTCCATGTTTTATTAAAGATCACCGTCCAGCCATTATCACCTGGAATTGTAAACAGTGCATATTTTCCTGCAGGCAGGTTACCATCGCCTATTTTTACTGCCTTATTGGTTTCAAACACGGTGGCTTCATTGGCACCTGTGCGCCAAACCTTGCCATCCATAGGTTCAAGATCTTTTCCAATGGTACGGCCCTTTACAGAGGGCTGGCTGTAATCAATAGTAATAGTGGCACCACTTTTAATGGTTTTGGTTACTTTGGCCGGTGGACTTGGTCTTTTGCTTTTGTCTTCCTTGGCCTGTCCGCAGGCTGTAATACCCGAAAGCATAAATGCTGATAGGGTTAACATTGCAAGCATTTTTTTCATAAATAAGTTTTTAGTTGTTTATCGTTCTAAATTAATGAACCTACTAACACATTAATACCAATTTTGTTAAACGGCAGTTATAGTAGCCTCCAGAGAAAGTTGGGACAGAACAAATTAAAGGAAGTTTTCAAAATGAGGCAATAAGCGTAAACAGGCAGGAGAATTCTCCACTATCCACATGATGTAAATAACTATATTACATTATCGTATGAAACATATAATACATTTGAAACCAAAGACGTTTTTTTAACTAACGGGATATGCTAAAAAGCTGCAAACTATCGTTACATTTGTGGCAAGAGCTTACTCAATAAATTAAAGCTATGTTGATGAAAAGAATTTGCAGGCGTTTTATGGTATCTGCTGTTTTATTGGCTGCATTGAATGTGTCTCCTATGATTGGGGTAGCGCAGCCAGGGTCTGGAGACGGAGACCCTACCGACCCTGATGCACCCATTGATGGCGGCATTAGCATTCTTTTAGCGGCAGGGGTAGGCTATGGAATAAAAAAAGCAAATGACCAAAGAAAAAGAAACAAAGAAAAAGCGACTGAATTCCCAAAGCAAAGCGGTCTCTGATTATTACTACCAATTTACCAAAGCGTAAGCTTCAGTTCTCAGTTTATAATTGTATTTAAATTTAATCCGGTGAGTGTTGTCGGCTTAAAATGCTGCCATCCGGCCGGTCTCAATCACATTGGTTGGTAATATGAAATTCAATTTTTCAAATCATATCTTATTGTTTCTGTTAATTCTGCTATTGTTTTCCTGCAAGGTTATTAAACCTACTTTTTATTTCAAAGATGTGAAAAATGATACAGTGCTAACGGTGGTGAAGCGTAATGATCCTCTCAAAATCAAAAAAACAGACGTTTTAAATATTGGTATCACCAGCCTGAGTCTTCAGGAAGATGCGATTTTCTCAAGTCAACCCGGTTCAAAATCTAGCGGAAATGAAAGTAGTGTTTCTGGCGGATATGTAGTTGACAGCGATGGAAATATCCACCTCCACAAGATTGGAAAGATAAAAGCTGAGGGATTAACTAGAGCTGACTTGAAATCCGTGCTTGAAAGGGAATTACTACCGTTTTTGAAAGATCCAGTTGTGTCAGTGAGTTTTGCCAATCACTTTGTTACCGTTTTGGGTGAAGTAGGGAAACCTCAATTACTGAATGTCCCTGCTGAGGATATTCCTATTCTTGATGTGATGGCACAAAGTGGTAACGTAACGATCAACGCCCAGCTCAATAAAATTATGATAATAAGAGACAAGGGCGAAAATACAAAGGAAATTAAGCGTATCAATCTTGAAGATCCAAGTATATTCAACTCTGCATGGTATTATATTCAACCCAACGACATAGTTGTAGTGAATCCAGATGAAAAACGAGTGGTTGCAGATTTAAAGAGGACGAGATACCAACAGACTTCTACTATGATTCTTCAGGCGCTTACCACCGTTATAATAGTTTATCAGACATTTTTCAGAAAATAATCAGTTGCTGGTATAGCTTTATGAATGAAGATCAACTATTTAAAGAAAAACAGGAAGTTAATTTTTTCGTACAGATACTACAGAAATATCTGCCGTTTTGGCCATTGTTTGCAATTACTATACCAATCGCTCTAAGCGTTGCTTATGTATACCTTAAGTCTCAAACACCCATATATGTTGCAACTGCTAAGGTATTATTAAAAGATCCTAATAGGGGGAGCGGCGATTCAAAAGTGCTGGATGCACTTAATATTTTCAGCGAAAAGAAGATAGTTGATAATGAAATCCTTGTACTACGTTCGTCAAGTTTGATTAAAGAAGTTGTTGAAGACCTCAATCTGTATGCAACTGTATATAACCAGGGAAAGGTGAAAACAGAGGAGCTCTATGGAAGTAATTCGCCGGTTTGGTTTGTTGCATTAGACAAAGACAGCATTTACAACTATTCAAAATACTTTTTTAAAGTTGATTGGGTAAAAAAGATAATTCGGATCAATGAACAGGATATTAGTTTCGACTCAACTGTTTTGTTAGACAATGTACGTTTCAGGCTTAATGTTAATAAGCAGTATAATCAGGAAGTAATTGGCAAAAATTATTTTGTCTTCATTAGGCCCGTAGAAGCCGCCGCATCTGAGATAATTGGAGGGCTGAGAGCCAATGCGCTTTCTAATGTTTCTACTGTATTAGATGTGAAATTGGAAAGCCCGGAACCACAAAAGGCAAGAGACATTTTAAATAAGCTTTTTGATGTGTATAATTCTGCTGGTATAGATGATAAAAATCAAATTGCTAAAAAGACATTGAATTTTATTGATGACCGGTTAAGGTTTGTGATTAACCAGTTGGATAGTGTGGAACGAAAAGTGGAGTCTTACAAAACTACACAGGCAATGTATGATGTGGGCTCTCAGGGAGAGTTATACTTAGGTAAAGTGCAGGAGTTGGATACCAAATTGGGGCAGATAGACCTGCAGTTAGATGTTTTGAATGATATCAAGAATTATGTTCTTAGTAAGGGCAAGAAAACAGGAACTGTACCCTCTCTCTCCTTGGTAACGGATGAAACTTTAGGTAACTTACTGAGGCAGCTTTATGAATCAGAATTTGAATTAGATAAGGCAAGGGCCGTTTCAGGAGATCAAAGTGAAACAGTTACGCTGGCAAACGAAAAAATCAGGCGGATAAAATCA
>CAZDHQ010000216.1:0-7122 GCA_964505135.1 uncultured Ferruginibacter sp. | reverse complement strand
GACAGACCCGGGCTAATCTTCTGCGAAAGGCAGAACAGAAAAGGATAATCAAATTTGGAACTTGATTCATGCACTGGCCAACTTTAGAAAAACTTCTTCTGCCTTAACAAAAGGTAAAATGATGCAGTATATTCCTGTTGACGGCGTGTACACCTATTTCCGTTACGATCAAAAGCAGACTGTGATGGTGGTGATGAATACAGCTAAAACGGAAAAGAAAATTTCAATAGCAGATTACCCTGAACGCACAAGCGGTTTTACTCAATTCAGGAACATCCTAACCGGAGAAAGCGGTGAACTTAAAGATTTTTCACTTGGCAGCTACCAGGCAGCAGTGCTTGAACTAAAAAAATGATTGATTATTTTCTTTTAGATGTTGTTTTGCAATAGCAATTGTTTCGGCAGGAATTTTGTACCTTTTAGTTAATTTATTTCCGATGCCTGCCGATATCATTCAATATTTTCAAACGCTGGATCAACACCCGGCTCAGCGGATGGCTTTTTTAGTGGGAGGCCTGTTGTTCTTCTGGATAATTGAAGGCGCCATTCCGTTACTACCGATGACGTATAAACGAAATAAACTTCACCATGCTGGTGTGAATTTTGCCTTTACTGTCATTCACCTGATCATACACTCTTTCCTTGCTTTTTTGATTGTAAAACTCAGCGATTGGTGCAGCGCAGCAAATTTTGGATTAGTACATTGGTTTGATGCTGGTGTTGGATTATCCATCGTAATAAGCTTTTTTGTGCTTGATTTTTTTGGTGGTTGGCTAGTGCATATTGTACAGCACAAAGTACCGGTGTTTTGGCGATTCCATGTTATTCATCATGCAGACAATAATGTAGATGTAACTACCGGGCTGAGGCATCATCCTGTTGAAAGTATTTTTCGGGGATTATTCTTTTTTATTGGCATATTGGTGAGTGGTGCTCCCATGTACGCAGTAATGATTTTTCAAACAATATTGGTTTTTGCTACAGCATTCACTCATGCTAATATCAATTTGCCATCATGGCTTGATAAATCATTAAGCTTCATTCTTGTTTCACCTAATATGCATAAGGTACATCATCACTGGAAACAGCCATATACAGATAGCAACTATGGTGCTGTGTTATCAATCTGGGATCGAATGCTTGGAACTTTTAAGGTGCTAACGCCTTCGGGTATACGCTATGGTTTAGACCGCTATTACGATAATGAGAAAGATGAAGATTTCATAATGTTATTGAAGAATCCATTTAATAGCTACCATTTCAAAAAACATAAGCCACGGAAAACCTAGAGTTGAACACTCCATAAGAATTGCTCTTTGAAATGTTTAAACTCTCCATCACCATCATCTCCTCCCCAATCTTTTGTTTTATCCAAAATGAATTTCCTGAAATCGCCATAAGTCTGTGTCTTTTTAGACTCTGCAGGTTTAATGATCGATTCGTTCACGCCGTTTACCATTACTTTTGTTGCAACCCATGAGGTGAACAGTCTTGGTATTGTCATGCCCATAATGACGCCAGGTAATCCTCCAATGGCACAGGGGCCGCCGCTGATGGGAATTTCTTCAGAATAAAATGCAAACACATACACGCTGTCAAATATTTTTCCTACGGCCTTTCTGCAGTTAAACCCTGCGATATTCATATTCTCGTTTACCAGTTTCCATTCAATAGGAGGAAAGCTATCTTTTAAATAAAATGGAGTACCAACTACAATCTTTTTTACATTCACTAAGCCTGTATTAAAGTCGGCAAAATATTCATTGTCCTCATTGGAGTCATCTATAAAATCAGGAATCCGGGCCTTATCATCTGTTTTACTTAACTTATAAAAACTTTTATTGTTTGCAAATGTGTAGTTATAATACTGTGTTCTAAAATTGGGCATATTATCTTTCAACTGTTCAAACCACGGGCTTTCTCCAAACTTCTTTTTTACGTTTGTTCTCACTTCGTATTCAATAGTGGCTTTATCAATAAACTGTTGTGCACTTACAAGAAGGGAACTTGCTAATATTATTACAGCTAAAAAAACTTTTTTCATGTGCTATAGATATCTATTGTTAATAATTATTTATTTTCTGCTGGGGCAGGTGCAGCAGCAGATTTATTTTTGAAATTCCATCTAAAACCAAGCAGCCAGAAACGCTGTAACCTATCGTTTCTAACTTCTCTCAAAGTGTTGCCATACAGTGAACGATCAACACCAATATTTTGATTTAAAATATCTCTTACTGTAAAGAAAACAGTGAATTCATCTTTGCGGAAATTTCTTTCAAGTGTTGCATTCCATAATGTGTTGTTAAGGCTTTTGCCAAATTCGTCTGTCTTTTGGCGATAGTTGTATTCAATTTCATTGCCAATTTTCCATACCTTCTTAATCCAAAAAGAAGCGTTACCATTAAGAGAATAGGTATTATACTTGATTCGGCGATTATAGATTGATGATTTATTTCTGTTAAAACCAAAATCATTGCTGATCCAGAAATCATATTTCTTTTCTTTAAACTTGTTAAATCCAATGCTGATATTATAACTGGTGTTTTCTGTATTGTTTTTTACGCTGTTTACAAGATCTACAAATTTCGAGTAGTTGAAACCTCCATTGATATTCAGGTATAAATCAAGTTTTTTTAATTTCTTGCCTCCGCCAAGCCAACCATTCATTGAATAGTTACCATTTGTATTCACTGGCTGCGTCAGTGTTTCACCTGTTAGTGGATTGATTTTTACATTCTGAGTAATAGCATTATCTGTAATATTTGCGCTGATAGATTGCCACATCCATATCTCATTTACAAAGTTGTAAAAGTTATGGCTCAAACTAAAGTTGTGCTGGAATGATTGTTTCAAATTTGGATTACCAATGTATTGATACAGTGTATTTGTGTTATTGATCAGCTGTTGTAATTGACTGATAGTTGGCTGAATGGTATTACCGTTATAGTTAAACCTGATATTATGGTTTGGTTTATAAGTGTAGTCAAGATTTGCTTCAGGAAAAAGGTTGGTGAAATTTCTTTTATACACTGTGTCTTTTGTAATATCCTGGAAATCGTAGTTGGTAAAACCTGCAGCAGATCCAAAACTATATTTAAATTTCTTGTACTTGTAGCTGATTTTAAAACCCGCTTTATTTGTGAGAATGTTTTGTTTAAAGTGGTTTGTAAGGGAGTCTACGGGGTTGTCATATTTGTCGTTTACAATTGTTTTGCTTAGTGTTGTTAAGTCATTATTTCCGTTAAGCCAAGATAATTCGTAGTTCAATTCTAAAGAATATCTTTTAGATAAAGGCTCGGTATAAACTCCTCTTGCTAATAATTTCTTGTTGGAAGTTGCATTGGTTTTTTTCTGGTCTATTGTGTCAACTCTTCCTTCTTTATAAAAGGTGTTTTTAGAGTAGAGAAAACTAGTGCCGGTTATATCTCTTAAATTGAAGTCTGTATTGAAAGAAAATGTTCTTCTGTCTTTTTTGAACTTATGTTTGAAAATAACAGAATTGGCAAATGATGTTTTATCGGTTGTGTTGTCTGTACGGCTAATGCGGCTGTTGACAGGCGCATTTTTAATATCGTTGTTTTCTGAGTTTAAATAGACACTGTTATCAGAATGGTATACATTAAGCTTTGTCACAACTTTCAGTGTATTAGAAGAATCTATCTTAAATTCATAAGTAAGATTATTCTTCACGTTTCTTTTATTTGCTATTGTATTTTCAACAGCGTTTTCGTTAAATAGTGCTGTGTCTGACAATTGCACTTGTGAATAGGTAGTTTTGGTGTTGGTGTATTGTTGTTTATTGAACTTAGGTGAAAAGTTTAAGTTGTGTTTTTCATTCCATTTATTACTGTATTGAAGGCCAGCATTCAAATTATCAAAATAACCGTTTCTTGTATCAATGTATGGCTCATCGTCACCTCCTTCTGTTCTCGTTATAAAAATACCTCCGTCTTCACTTGCCTCCATTGTAGTATTCTCATCCTCCCCACCAAACTTCTGCTGATCCTGCCAGTTCAAACCATTTTGCCCTGTATTGCCTTGCAAAAAATAGGCTGAAACTTTTCTTTTCCCTTTAAAGGCGTTAAACATTAGGTTATTATTAAACCGATTGTCTATTTTTTTCATCAGCCCTCCGGCCAAATCAATCTTTCCGAAATATCCTTTCTTTTTATCTTCTTTTAATTTCAGATTAATGGTCTTCTGTGTTTTACCGTCATCAATACCGGTAAATTCACTTTGTTCGCTCTTTTTATCAAAAACCTGCACTTCCTTTACTGCATCAGCTCTTAAATTTTTTACTGCCATACCAGGGTCGTCGCCAAAAAATTCTTCTCCGTCTACCAACACTTTTTTCACCTGTTCACCCATGGCTTTTATCTTGCCATCTTTATCTACCTGTATGCCAGGTAGTTTCTTTAGCAGATCTTCAACATTGGCATTGGCTTCTACTTTGAAACTATCTGCCGTATACACCACTGTGTCTCCTTTAATCTTTATAGGTGATCCTGTTTTCACAATCACCTCCTGCAGTAATTTACTTTTGGGTATTACTGCTAAACTCTTAAGGTTTAGACCGTTTTCAGTAACATTGATATCATCCAAAAAGTCTGCAAAGTAGGGATGTGTCACCATCAGCACATATTTGCCCTGCTTTACATTCTTCATTTCAAATGCACCATCTTTATTTGTTCTTACAAACTTGTAAAGGATAGAATCACCTGGCTGTAATAAGGCTACTACTGCATTCTCGATTGTTTTCTTATTAACGGTATCTGAAATTACGCCTGAAAAGGTTTGAGCCTGGGATGTGCATATAAATAGTAATGTAGTAAGGGTTACTAGCAGGAAAGTTTTTTTCATGGTGTTAGTTTGGTTTGTGTTCGGGCTGATAAAGGATAAAAGTCTCAAATAAAATCCGTGATTATAATCCCGAACCACTTAAATTTACGTTAAAACAAAAATGCCAATATTTAAGATGATTGAAACCTACTTTTCCATAAGTGGCAATCTACTTGTTTAAAAAACTAAAACTACTGACCGTGCAGACTAACAATAACGAGCAAGCGAAAAAATATGAAGAGCTTCATTTTGTAGATAGTACCAAGCCTGTATGGAACTATTCTTTGTTTACAGAGGAGGTTATAAGAAATTATCAAAATGGATGCCTGTACAATGCTTACGAATATTTCGGAAGCCATGAAATAACAGTGTTGGATACACCCGGCTATTATTTTGCTGTGTGGGCACCTAACGCAACCAAGGTTTCTGTCACTGGTAATTTTAATGATTGGAAAAAAGAGGAATTCCCTTTGTATGTAAGATTAGACCAGTCGGGAATATGGGAGGGTTTTATACCCAACTTTAAAAAAGGCGAAGTATATAAATATCATATCACCGGATACAAGGGAGTGGAGTTGGATAAGGGTGATCCCTATGCAAATTTTTGGGAGAAGCGTCCGCAAACAGCATCCATCACCTGGAAGCTTGAATACGGATGGAAAGATGAAGAATGGTTAAAGACAAGAAAGAAAAATAATGCGTTGAATGCACCCTGGAGTGTTTACGAAGTGCACCTTGCCAGTTGGCAACGACCCGATAAAAACAATGAAGAAGTTTACAATAGTTATCAAGACATTACTGAACGATTAGTTCCTTATGTGGCAGACCTTGAGTTTACGCATGTAGAGCTGATGCCTGTGATGGAACATCCCTTTGATGGTAGCTGGGGCTACCAGGGTACAGGTTTTTTTGCGCCTACATCCCGTTTTGGTGCCCCAGAAGATTTTATGGCTATGGTGGATGCTTTTCATAATGCAGGTATAGGAGTAATATTAGATTGGGTGCCTTCTCATTTTCCTTATGATTCGCATGGCTTATTTATGTTTGATGGTACGCACACGTATGAGTATGCGGATATGCGTAAGGGTTATCATCCGGATTGGAATAGTTATATTTTTAATTATAGAAGGGGAGAGGTAAAATCATTCTTGATAAGCAGTGCAAGATTTTGGTTTGATAAATTTCATATTGATGGGATTAGGGTGGATGCTGTAAGTTCAATGTTGCGACTGGATTACTCAAGAACAGAGGGGCAATGGGAACCGAACGAGTTTGGTGGCAATGGTAATATTGAAGCCATTGCGTTTATTAAAGATTTAAATGAAACACTCTTCAGAGATTTTCCAGACATACAAACCATTGCGGAAGAAGCAACAGACTGGCCAAAAGTAAGCCGGCCAACTTTTAACGATGGACTGGGCTTTGGAATGAAGTGGATGATGGGCTGGATGCATGATACATTGGACTACTTTAAGATGGACCCGGTGTACAGGCAGCATCATCAAAACCAGTTTACGTTTAGCATGATGTATTTCTATGATGAAAATTTTATGCTACCCTTGAGCCACGACGAAGTGGTACATGGAAAAAGTCCTATGCTTTATAAAATGCCGGGAGATGAGTGGCAAAAATTTGCTAACCTTCGCCTTCTTTATACGTATATGTTTACGCATCCGGGTGGCAAGCTCCTGTTCATGGGCAATGAGTTTGGCCAAACCACGGAATGGAATTACAAAAGTGAATTGGATTGGCATCTGCTTCAATACGATCCTCACAAGAAATTGCAGCAATGTGTAAAAGCCCTGAATCACTTATATAGAACAGAGCCTGCATTATACGAATGCCAGTTTGAGCCTGGCGGATTTGAATGGATAGACTTAAATCACCGGGCAGAAGGCGTAATGGTGTATAGACGAAAAGGGAAAAAAGTGGAAGACGATTTGCTGGTTATCCTCAATACAACACCTGTTGTAAGACTCGATTGGAAGGTTTTGGTGTATGATAAAGAAGATTGGAAAGAAATTTTTAATAGCGACAAAGTAGAGTATCATGGCAGTGGTCATGTGTATAACCCTACGCCCAAAGTGACTTTGGTTGATAAAAACAGCAGCTTATATGAAATAAACTGCCATCTTCCGGCGTTAGGAGCAGTAGTATTTCGTTAATCCGTCCAATTTTTGGAATAATTTTTGTAAACCTGTACCTATGAATAAACCCCTGATGTTACCCATCATTGTGATGGCGTGTATGCAGTGTCACGCTCAATCCTCTGATAGCTCCGAA
>CAZDHQ010000215.1:6558-7133 GCA_964505135.1 uncultured Ferruginibacter sp. | reverse complement strand
CCACAGGATAATAATTGTATGCAGGATAACTGAAATAATATTCTACATAAGGCTCGTTGTAAGCCAACTCTTCACGCCAGCAAAGTGTATCTGGTAAAGCTTTAGAGAGAATGTTAGTATCTCCGCTAAAAGTATTTTCAAGCCAATAGATGTATTCACGGTAGTGAACGTTGGCTACTTCAGTTTCATCAATAAAGAAGGAAGGCACCGTAACACGGCGGGGAACATTGTTCCAGTCTCCCATTACATCTTCATCTTTAGCTCCCATTACAAATGTACCACCCTGTACAAACACAAGGCCCGGACCTGCTTTAGGATACTTCATCTTGTTCACATGGAAGTTGCCCATGTTTTTGTCATCATAGTTCCAACCGGTAACGTCACTCTTGCCGTTCTTTCCTGCTTTGTTGCTTTTACAGGAAGCCAGGGAAAAAGCTGCTGCGGTAGTTACCAGTACCAGATTTTTGAAAGAAATTATTTTTTGCATGTGCGTTCGTTTTGCGAAGTTTTAAACGAAAGGTTTTCTTTTTTTATTGTGTTATATGAGGTTACACGACTGCGAATATAAATACTTT
>CAZDHQ010000215.1:0-6542 GCA_964505135.1 uncultured Ferruginibacter sp. | reverse complement strand
AGTCCATACCGCACCTCCACAGATTAGCTGCCTAAAAAAAATTAGCGAAAGCTTAGCAATTGCTCACTTCAGGGCTGCGATTGAACTTTACTCAGCAATTGTAAGACCGATTTTGGTGAAGCCGATCCAGTACTTGCTGAACTAAAGACATCAACGCTTTATATGATATCTTATTTTGTAGAAGGCCTTTTTTATCAGGCAATATTACTTGCTGAATCCTCGTTACAGAAGTCAATTTGGTTATTGCAAATATTGACCGACACTGTATCTATGGGAATGTGTGTTTGAGAATAGTGATTACTGTTGGAAAAAGAGGTGGTCTGTATTTATAAACAAAAACCTTATTTTTACAATTCATCTCAAAGAAAATTCACACGTATCGACCTAAGTCTACCTAATCAAGACTAAAAAAAGCATGAAAAAAGTTTCATTAAAACTTACTGCCTTGGTAGTATTACTGGGAGGTGTTGCAGGATTGGCAAAGGCACAAAACCCTTCCAACACCATCAATGTAGTTACTACAGCGATTCCCTTTTTAAGAATATCACCGGATGCCCGTGGCGGTGGGATGGCTGATGTAGGCATAGCAACTTCACCAGATGCCAATTCAATATTCTGGAACCACGGTAAAACGCCATTCAATACCAGTAAAGGAGGTCTTTCATTAACCTATACGCCCTGGTTAAAAGACCTGGGTCTTACAGATATTTATTTAGCAGGGGCTTCGGGGTACTATAAATTAAATGATGAAGAAGCAATTTCTGGATCTTTAAGATATTTTAGTCTTGGTAGTATTGATTTTACGGATGCCGGGGGCAGCGGTTTAGGTTCTTTCAGACCGAGAGAAATGGCTTTTGACGCAGGCTATTCAAGAAAGCTATCCAATAAACTGGGGTTGGGAATTTCTTTGCGTTATGTAAGCTCAAATCTTTCAGGTGGATTACAAACACAGGGTGCTGTTACCAAACCCGGAAGATCCGTTTCAGGTGATATCCATCTATTTCATACTAACCTAAAGGAAAATGGTGAGGGCTTGAACTGGGGCGTTACTTTAAGTAATCTTGGCTCTAAAATTTCTTATTCAAACGATGCCATTAATAAAGACTATATACCCGCTAACTTAGGTTTAGGTATTGCTTACACTAAAGTGATTGATGAAACAAGTAAAATAACTTTTGCAGGTGATATTAATAAATTATTAGTGCCAACACCACCAGCTTCAACAGACAGCCAGGCAATAGCAGATTATCGAAATCAAAGTGTAGTAAGCAGTTGGTTTAAATCCTTTGGTGATGCACCTGGTGGATTTTCTGAAGAATTGAAAGAGGTACAAATTTCTGTAGGTTCTGAATTCTGGTACAATAACCAGTTTGCACTAAGAGCAGGTTATTTTTACGAAAGCCCTACCAAAGGAAACAGGCAGTACTTTACTTTAGGCGCTGGATTAAAATACAGCAGCTTTGGATTGAACTTTTCTTACCTGTTGCCTTCTGGTAATGGTACCACCCGTAATCCATTATCGAACACTTTACGCTTTAGCCTGTTTTTTGACTTTGACGGCGGTGGCAATAGCGAATCATCCAGCAGCACCTCTACCTCTACGCCAAAAAATTAGGATAACCGGCCACATAATTCAGAGCGCTCTAAAAGGGCGCTTTTTTATTTGGCTACTACACCTACTTTTGCTGCACTTAAATATTTTTATATGAGTTTTAGAATTGGTTTTGGTGTGGACTTTCATCAACTGGTGGAAGACCGGGATTTTTGGCTGGGCGGTGTTAAAATACCACACAGCAAGGGTGCGCTGGGCCACAGTGATGCAGATGTGCTGCTGCATGCCATTTGCGATGCTATGCTGGGCGCAGCTTGCCTTGGAGATATTGGTGTTCACTTTCCTGATACAGATGCTTCATTAAAAAACATTGACAGCAAAATACTATTAAAGAAAAGTTTTGAATTAATAAGAAAGAATGGTTACGAAGTGGTGAATATTGACAGCACACTTTGCTTGCAGGCTCCTAAAATAAAAAACTATGTTCCTCAAATGCAGTCAGTGATTGCAGCCATATTGCAGTTGCCTGTTAATGCTGTTTCCATTAAAGCAACCACCACAGAAAAGATGGGCTTTGTAGGAAGAGAAGAAGGATTGGTGGCTTACGCAACCATTTTGCTGCAGAAAAGGAATTCTTAAAAAATAATTTGAAGCCAACTATTTTACCTGTATCGTTAACTTTGCCGGCATGCAGCAAATCGCTATCAACATTGTAAATAAATCTACCAATGAATTACCAGCGTATGCTACTGCAGGCTCGGCGGGAATGGATATAAGAGCCAATCTTGAAAGCCCAGTAACACTTGAACCACTTGAAAGAAAATTGATTCCAACCGGTTTATTTATTGAACTTCCAGAGGGGTTTGAAGCGCAGATAAGACCAAGAAGCGGCCTGGCCATCAAACAGGGCATTACCTGCCTAAATACGCCTGGCACCATTGATAGTGATTACAGGGGGGAAATAAAAGTAATACTCATCAATTTAAGTAATGAGGTGCAGCAATTGCTGCATGGGGATAGAATTGCCCAAATGGTGATTTGCAAAGTAGAACAGGCATCCCTTCAATTAAAAGACACACTGAACCAAACCTCCCGGGGTGAAGGAGGATTTGGCCATACAGGTAAACAATAACAAATGAGAACATTGAGTAAGCTATTTTTTAAAGGTGCAGGTATAGGCTTGTCATTTTTGCTTTTGATTGCGTCCACCAGTTGTAAGTCTACCAAAAAGATACAGGCGGCCATGATAAAAAAAGACAGTACTTCTGTAAAAATTACCAACCAGGCTGAATTGGATTCGCTTGCCATGATTAGAAATGTACTGAATGACGTAAAAGCAAAATATATTGACTTTAAAACTTTCTCTGCAAAAATAAAAGTGGAATATGAAGACAATAAAGGCAAGCAACCTAACATTACTGCATATGTAAGAATGGTGAAAGACAGCGCCATCTGGATTTCAGGCTATGCCACCGTTTTTAATATTGAAGCTTTTAGAGCGTTAATTAAAAAAGACAGTGTGTATGTAATTGATAAAATCAATAAAGAAGTAACCATGCGTTCCATTGATTACCTGCAGGAAGTTTCTGAAATACCTTTTGATTTTGGCACACTGCAGGATTTATTGATTGGTAATTTGATTTTTTTTAGCGACAGCGTGGTTTCTTATAAGGAAACAGAATCAAAAATATTGCTATCTACTATTGAACCTCATTTTAAGCACCTGCTTACTATTTTAAAAGCTGAAAAAAATATTACGCATAGCAAATTAGATGATATTGATTTTAGCAAAAGCCGCACAGCTGATATTACCTATGGTGAATATGAAAATGTCAATGGTATTAATTTCTCCACCTACCGGGAGGTAACGGTATCAGAAAAAAACAAACTGGACATCCAGCTTAAATATAAACAATACGAGTTTAACAAAGAATTACAGCTGAGTTTTACCATTCCAAAAAACTTTAAACGACGATAATGTTATTTTTATAGTTCCCTTACTGCAAGGGCATTGGTACATCTAAATATCTTTTGTTAACCCCTATTAAATTCAGCACATGGCTAAGATTATTCTCACACTTTTAATGTTTGTTTCCGGTGTTAGTTTGTTGCAGGCACAAACCAAAGAAGAATTGGAACGCCAGCGCCAGGATTTAAAAAGAGAACTGGACCAGGTGCAGGAATTGCTTGATAAAAATAAAAAGACTACCAAAGAAAATCTTACTACGCTTTTAAACATCAATAAAAAACTGAACCTGCAGGAGAATGTGGTAGAGACCATCAACAAGGAAATTAACCTAATGGATAACGACATTTATAAATCTCAAAGAGAGATTAATAAAATGCGGTTGTTGCTGGATACTTTGAAAGAGGAGTATGCAAAAAGCATGGTGTATGCTTACAAGAACAGAAGCAATTCAGATTTTTTAAACTTCATCTTTTCTTCTTCCAGCTTTAATGATGCCATTAAGCGAATAACCTATTTAAAAAGTTATCGTAATTACAGGGAAATGCAGGGGGAAAATATTTTGCGTACCCAAACGCTGATTAAAACCCGTATTGAAGAGTTGAGCCAAACCAAACAAAAAAAGAGTGTAGCCCTACAGGTTCAAAGTAAAGAAGTAAATGCATTACAGGCACAGCAGGAAGAAAAACAACAAATAGTAAACCAGCTAAAGGCGCAAGGCAAAGAGCTGAACAATCAAATTGCTGCAAAGAAGCAGCAAATGAAAAAAGTGAATAATGCCATTGCTGCTGCAATCAAGCGTGCAATAAACGAAGCAAAAGTGGCGGAAGCAAAAGCACGGGAGGAAAAAAGAAAAAAAGACGCATTGGCAGCTAAGGAAGCGAATACTACTGCCAGCGCTAACAAGCCAACTACTGCACCAAACAACACTACTAAAACAGAAACCAAGCCTAATGTGACCACAGCAGCGCCTGCAAAAAGTGTGTTACTACCCACAGAGGCTGATGTAACCATCAATACCAATTTTGAAAAGAACAAAGGCAATCTTCCATGGCCGGTTGGCAGCGGATATTTAATCCTTCATTTTGGTGATAATAAGCTCCCTAATGGGGTTATTATTAACTCTCAAGGTATTTCTATCGGCTCTGATATAGGCACTCCGGTAAAAGCAATATTTGGCGGTGAAGTAGTATCTGTGGGTAATATTGATGATCTACAAATGGTGGTTGTAAAGCATGGAAAATACTTCACTACTTATAGTAACATTACTGGCGTAAACTTATCCAGAGGACAAAACATACAAACAGGCCAAGTGATAGGCCGTGTAGCAGAAAACCTGGATGGCGTAGGAGCTATAGATCTCTGGATCAGTAATGAGCACAACGAAATGAACCCGGAAGCCTGGTTAAAGCGCCGCTGATTCATAAATCAATCTTTGATAGAGCTGCTCATACTGCGGTACAATATTATCAATGTCAAATTTCTTTGCCTGTATTAAAGCATTTGCTTTAAAGCGTTGGTGTGTTTCGGGATCTTTCAAAATAGCAATTGCATTGCGGCACATATCTTCCACATCCCCCACATTACTCATATAACCGGAAAACCCATTAATATTTATCTCAGGTAAGCCACCAGCATTGGTTGATATCACAGGTACTTCAGCAGCCATTGCTTCTAATGCAGCCAATCCAAAACTTTCATATTCGCTGGTGAGTAAAAATAAATCTGCCAGTGGCAATATGTCTTCCATTTGCTCCTGCTTACCTAAAAAGCGAATATCCTGCACACCCACACAATCCCTGCAAATTGACTCTGCAAAAGGCCTTTCAGGTCCATCACCCAGCAATAATAACTTGCTTGGAATTTCTTTATTCACCAGCAGGAATGTGTTAATTACATCTTCCACCCTTTTTATCTTTCTAAAGTTGGAAGCATGTACCAGAATTTTTTCTCCCTTAGGTGCAATTAATTTTTTAAAAGCATCCACCGGTTTTTTATTGAAGCGCTTTACATCTACAAAGTTGTAAATAACTTCTATATCATTTTTTACTTCGAAATTTTTATAGGTTTCTTCCTTCAAATTTTCTGATACCGCTGTAAGCACATCGCTTTCATTCATGGAGAAAGTAACCACCGGCTTAAAGGTTTTGTCTCTTCCCACCAGTGTAATATCAGTACCATGCAAAGTGGTAATTACGGGCACATATTTTCCTTCTTTAGCCAATATCTGTTTGGCCATGCAGGCAGCAGAAGCATGAGGTATTGCATAGTGTACATGCAATAATTCGATATTGTTGTTGGTGACTACATCTACCATCGTACTTGCCAATGCGGTTTCGTAAGGAGGGAAGTCAAACAGCGGATATGCCGGAACTCTTACTTCATGATAAAAAATATTAGCATGAAAACCAGAGAGCCTAACCGGCTGCTGGTAAGTAATAAAATGGATGTTATGCCCCTTATCAGCAAGCACTTTTCCCAGCTCTGTAGCCAACACACCACTACCACCAAAAGTGGGGTAACAAACAATGGCAATATTCATAAGAAAACTTTGTAGTTAAGGAGTGCAATTTAGTACTATTCTAAAGCTGCCATCCATCGTTCATCATTACCAGTTTATGAAATTGGAAATATTATTTCACTGATATATGTGTAATAACAGTACCGTAACCCGAAAGTTCAAACGATGTAAGGTGGTTATATACCCAGCACATCTTTCATGGCAAAAATGCCTTTTTTACCATTTACAAATTCTGCCGCCAATACAGCTCCGGTAGCAAAACCCTTTCTGCTGTGTGCTGTATGAATGATCTCAATATCATCAATTGCTGAACTGTATTTTACGATATGTGTACCAGGTGCCGGATCTATTCGCTGGCTTACTATGGCAATCTCACCAGTCTTTACATCCTGGTGATTCACCCAGTTTTTTTTCCTCCCTAAATTTTCAATGATTTGCTCGGCTAAACTGATCGCTGTACCACTGGGTGCATCTCTTTTTTCTGTGTGATGAATCTCTTCCAT
>CAZDHQ010000214.1:0-7140 GCA_964505135.1 uncultured Ferruginibacter sp. | reverse complement strand
ATTTGTCGGCAATGCGATTGCAGAAAAAAACAAGATAATGATGACCTGTTTAAGGCTGATCTTACCGATGCGGCCGCAGTTTTAAAAGCAGTGGAAGGAAGTGAAGTAGTATACCTCTGCGCAGGCTTAACCTACAAATTAAACATCTGGCAGCAGCAATGGCCGCTGATCATGCAAAACACCATCAATGCCTGCTTGCAGCATCATGCTAAACTGGTATTTATAGATAACGTGTACATGTATGCGAAAGACGAAATTCCACACATGACCGAAACTTCCAAATTAGATCCACCAGGCAAAAAAGGTAAAGTACGTTTACAAATTGCCAATATGCTGATGGATGCCGTTGCTGATAAAAACCTGCAGGCATTAATTGCAAGAAGTGCAGATTTCTATGGCCCCGGCGTAAATACCAGTGTATTAAAAATAAGCGTCTTCGATAATTTTCAAAAAGGTAAAAAAGCAATGTGGCTGATGGATGCTGGTAAAATACATTCTTTTACCTACACGCCCGATATTGCAAAAGCTACAGCGCTGCTGGGTAATACACCGGATGCATTCGGACAGGTATGGCACCTGCCTACATCCGCAGAAAAACTAACCGGAGAACAATTTATACAAATGATTGCTGCAGCAATGCAGGTAAAGCCTGCGTACAGCACCTTATCAAAATTTATGCTCAGCATATTATCGTTATTTATGCCGATGCTGAGGGAGTTAAAAGAAATGCAATACCAAAATGACCAGGATTATTTTTTTGATAGCAGCAAGTTTAATAAACGATTTGGTTTTAAAACTACCATGTACAATGAGGGGATAAAAGAGATTGTAAAACAGATGAAAAAACAATGATGGAAATATCTGCTGATTAACGAATATAATAGTACTCGATCCTTTTCATGCCCTGATAAGGAGTAAGCACTTCTGTTTTTTCCAGCATGCCATCTTTGTTGTAAGTTCTATCCAGTTGTACGTCTGTGTTAAATCCAATTGTTGTATTGCCGTTCTCATCTTTCTCCAGTGCCCGCTTTTGCGTACGGTCTGGCATATAAGGGTAGCTGGCATCCACAATTGGTTCAAACTCGTTAACATCATAATACTGATCACTTAAACCAAATCCGATAATTTGATTTAATATAACCGCATTGCTGCAGTCAAAGTCGTTTGGCTGCAGTTTGGTATAGCTAAACACAGTGTGATATTCTTTGCTGCGATTGGTTTGATAAAAAGTGGTATCAGTATCAAGTGTGTACAACGTGCCGCCAGTTTGATCTGCATTGGTAAGTTTGCCATCAATGGTGCTGTATTGAGTTATGAATGAATCCCGGGAGATCCCTATACTACCCGGCCGCCAGGATGAGTCAAAACTATAATAAGTGGCCCTTTTTAAATAGCCAGCAGCGTCATAACTTAAAGCTAATGTAGACAGACCTTCCTGGTAGTAAGATGGATCTGAGGGATCGTTCTTTTTTACCAGGAAGCTTCTTTGCAGCAATTTGCCGTCTGCATCCACCTGCAAACGCATTTGCCTGCTTACATTAAAAAAGCCATCATTAAAGGGCTGAAACTGCATAGTAGCTTCATTGCCGCTATAGCTTACCGTGATGCTTAATTGTAATGGTTTATTGTTTGAGGCAGTTTTGATGGTAACAATGCGGCCCTGTGAATCATATTCAAATGCCGTGGTAAAAGAAGCTGTGTCATTGTAAACTTCTACCCTCCGTTCAAGCCTTTTTGAGGGACCGGGATCTGTTTTTTTGCAAGACAGTAACAACAGAGATAAAATAAACAGCAATAGTAATTTCATATAAGGTTTTTTGCAGTTAAAGAATTATTAAGTACCGGATATCGTATATAACAGTGTCTATTAACTAACACTGAAATCATGGCTATTACAAGAGATATAATCCAGTTGTAGCAAGTAACTATAAGCGACATGGAAATACTTTACCCCTGTTTAGTACATACCCTAAAGTGTTTAAAAATACCATCGTAAATAAAAATTGCCGTAAAACCCGGGGTTCAGTTGCGATATCATTAAAGCAAATATTGGAGCTAAACAGTAAAAAAGAAGATAAGACTTATCCTTTGTAATGCACAGGCAACAGGTTTTCTTCCCGGCAAATCAATCTTTTATTGGCTATCTGTGCTATTTTTGAGGCCTTTTATGAAGCCTGCAGGAAATACCATGAACAAAACCGTAGCTGATAATTTTGCTAAACTAAAGGCATCAGCAATACTCATTCCCCTGGGGCTGGCAATTGTAATCCTGTTATTTCTTTACTGGCAACATGCACTGAATGCCGCTGCTTATGTAGCGGTGCAAAAAAATACTTTCATTGCTGTTAATGCCGCACTGTCAAAATATCCTGTCATATTATATAATATAACACAGTTGGGAGATGAACTGATCTTTTTATCATTCTGTGCCATCCTATTGTTATATGCGCCTTTAGTATGGGAAGCCATGATCTCTGCTTCGCTGGTGTCGCTTGTAATTTCCAATGTTTTAAAAAACTTCTTTGCTATACCAAGGCCCGCAGCCGTTTTGGATCATCATAGTTTTGTGATCATCGGCAGAACCTTATCTGGTCACAATAGCCTGCCTTCGGGCCATTCCATCACTGTATTTACCCTGCTCACAGTACTTGGATATGCATTCCTTTCTAAGCAAACCAGGAATCATTTTCTGTGGGTGTTATTAATCATTATTACCGGCCTGCTGATTGTTATTACAAGAGTGGGTGTGGGTGCACATTACCCGCTGGATGTACTGGTAGGAAGCGTAGCCGGTTTTAGTTCCGGTCTCATTGGTATATTCATCGCCAGGAAATATCCCATCTGGCGCTGGCTTTATTATCCCAAAAACTACCTTTTGCTAATGGCATTGCTACTTGTGTGTTGTATAGTAGTAATTAGTAAAATCTTTCAAGAAAACCTGCTGGTATATTATTTCTCAACTGTAAGTCTTCTATACGCTATTTATAAAGTTGCCCATGTTTACTTTAAAAAAGAATTATAAATTAACTCATTTTGCTTTACTGGTAAGTGTACTCAACTTCCTGCTGTTTCACCTGCCCTTTTATAAATATGTTTTTAATCATGTTGATTACAAAAGCTTTGGTGGTATCATCATCATTGTAAGCCTTTGTATTTTAATGCTGATTGCAAATGCTTTTTTCTTCTACATTCTTTTTTATTTGTCACGCAGGGTAGGTAAAGTATTGCTGGTATTATTTTTTATCTGCAGTGCAGTAGCTGTTTACTTTATCAATACCTATGGCGCTATAGTAGACGAGGCCATGATGGGTAATGTATTCAATACAAAATATGAGGAGGCCAGCAGTTTTTTTTCTATTAAAATCATTGTGTACATCCTGCTGCTGGGTGTGCTGCCAGCTATATACCTGGTAAGAGTGTCAATAGAAAAAGACCGGTTTAAAAAGTTTATTACCACTACGCTGCTTACCCTGGTAGTGATGGCGGTGATTGCATTTGCCAATGCCGTTAACTGGCTTTGGATTGATAACAATTCAAAACAACTGGGCGGGCTGGCCATGCCCTGGTCTTATTCTGTTAATACCACTTTGTTATATGTACATAAAAGCCAGGAAAACAGGAAAGAAATATTATTGCCCAATGCCAGTATCAAAGACAGCAGCAAATCTGTGGTGGTATTGGTGATTGGTGAATCTGCAAGAAGTGCAAACTTCTCATTGTACGGATACAGCAAAAACACCAACCCGTTGCTATCCAAAACACCCAATGTATTTCATTTTAATGCTACTTCCTGTGCCACTTATACCACTGCAGGTGTCAAATGCATTTTGGAACACGAGAACACAGATGATCTCTATGAAATTTTACCCAATTATCTATACCGGAATAACGTGGATGTAATCTGGAGAACCACCAACTGGGGCGAACCCCCATTACACATACCAACTGTTTTGCACAGAGACAATTTATTGCCCAACTGCAAAGGTGAAGGATGCAACTACGATGAAGTACTGCTGTCAGGATTAAAGGAACAAATACTCGCCAGCAAAAAAAACAAAGTATTGGTAGTATTACATACCAGCACCAGCCATGGGCCTACTTATAGTAAAAAATACCCACCGCAGTTCGAGGTTTTTAAACCTGTTTGTAACAGTGTAGAACTGGCAAAATGCTCTTCAGAAGAATTGGTAAATGCTTATGATAATACCATTGTGTACACAGATTATATTTTGCACAGTATCATCCAGGATTTACAACAACTGAACGGGTATAAATCTGCTATGCTGTTTTTGTCTGATCATGGTGAATCATTGGGAGAAAAAAACCTGTACATGCATGGGGTGCCTATGAGCATTGCACCTAAAGTACAATATGAAATTCCTTTTATAGTATGGGTGTCTGATCATTCAAAAGAACTGAAGCCTGCCAGTGCACTTACGCAGAACCATGTTTTTCACAGTGTGTTAAATTTTTTGGACATACAAAGCCCGGTGTATAAGGAGGAGATGAATATTTTTAAATAGATTTTGAGTTGTTGTTAAAAGCAAGGATGAAAAAATGCATCCATCTTTCCTGAACGCTTTCATTGAAGCAGATTTTTACTTTTAAAGACAAAATTATTTTTAAAAATTTATCATAGATTACAAATTTTGCATTTCCCGCTAATGCAGGCTGCTTTTATATTGTGCAGGTCTGGCGCTTTAAGTAACTTGCTTATATGAAAAGCCGCCATATCCTTTTATTTCTTGCACTTTTGTCTTTTACTCAAATCTTATCGGCACAAAACAATGATTTTTCTTTTACCAGGCTCTCTTCCGCAGAGGGACTTTCGCAGGCACATGTAAACGATATACTGAAAGATAAAAATGGTTTTATGTGGTTTGCCACAGATGGCGGCCTTAATAAATACGATGGTTATTCTTTTACCGTATACAAGAACAACAGCTTTAACATTAACTCTCTTTCTAATAATGCTGTTGCAAAAATAAAAGAAGATGAGGATGGTATTTTGTGGCTGGCAACAGGCAGTTGCCTGGACAGGTTTGATTACAAAACAGAATCCTTTACCCACTTTATTCCCGGTAAAGACATTTTGGTAAATGATATTGCTCTGGATAAACAACAAATATGGCTGGGCACTTCTGAAGGACTTTTTAAATTTAACCGTGAGAGCAAACAATTCAAACAGTACCAATACAGCGCTACAAAAAACAGCATTAGCAATGACCATGTTTACAAGCTAGCTTTTGATAAGAATGGCCTGCTTTGGATAGCTACCAAAGACGGCCTCAATACTTTTGATCCTGTCACAGAAAAATTTACTGTTTACAAAAAAGGCGGCACCAATGCACCAGGCTTGCAATCTAACTGGATAAGAACTTTATACAAAGACCACCTTGGCAATATGTGGATTGGCACCATCGGCGAAGGCATGGCCCAGTACGATACCGGTAACCACTCATTTAAACACTATAAAAATAACCCGGCAGATAAAAACAGTCTTGCATACAATGATGTATTGTCTTTTGCAGAAGACAACTATCATAACTTATGGATTGGTACTGAAAACGGCGGTATCAGCATTTTTAATATCCAAAAAAATCAATTTGTGAATGTCACAAATGACCCTGCAGATCCGCAGACCCTCAGTAATAATTCTGTGTATTCAATTTACAAAGACAACGTCGGCAATATGTGGGTGGGAACCTGGAGCAACGGCGTTAATTTCCTGCCCGTGGGCGGCAAAAAGTTTCAGCGCTGCATTCCAATACCGGGTAATAGCAACAGTTTGAATAATCAGTATATTTTATCCATTCTTCAAAGCAATGAAACAGATGTATGGATAGGTACAGATGGTGGAGGCCTGAATAAGTACAACCTTGCTACGCATCAATTTACTCATTTTACAAAAGAAGATGCAGGGCACCCTGTAACTAACAACTTCATTATATCATTAGTGCTTATTGACAACAACCTATTGGCGCTGGGTTGTCATCGTGGAGGGCTGGATATTTTTAACACCGCCATGGGTAAAACGGTAAGGCATATTCGCATTGAAAACAATATTGATAAGGCATTTGAACTATCAGTGAATTGCCTTTTAAAAGATCGTTCCGGTAACTTATGGGTGGGCACCTGGGGAGGCGGCGTGTATGTGTATGATTCAGCCTTCACACTAAAAAAGAAATACGTACACAATGCTGCCAATTCAATTAACAGTGATTTTATCAACTGCTTTTTAGAAGACAGAGATGGTAACATTTGGATTGGAACAAACAATGGATTGAATAAACTAAACCTTGCAACAGCACAGTTTAGTTTTTACTCACACATTGTAGGCGATAAGCAAACGATCAGTCATAATGAAATAGCCAACCTGCACCAGGATAAGCAAGGCAATATATGGGTAGCTTCTGAAGGGGGGATTGACAGGATTGATAAAGAAAAAAACACACTGGTATCTTTTACTCAACAGGATGGATTGCCCAGCAGTATTGTGCAAGCCATACAGGAAGACAGCAAAGGAATTTTCTGGCTGAGTACCGGCAACGGTATCACCGCCTTTGATCCTGCAAAAAAACAGTTCAGGAACTTTACCGTGGAAGATGGTTTACAGGGACAGGAATTTAAAAACAACTGTTCTTTTCAAAGTAAGCAGGGATTGATATTTTTTGGCGGCGATAACGGCTTCAATTATTTTCACCCGGATAGCATTAAATACAATAGCACAACTCCACCGGTATTTATCACCGGTTTTGCCATCAGCAATAAACAGGCTTATCCATCCAATAGCGGTGGAGTACTTTCCAATATTATTGCCAATACAAAGTCCATCACAATTAGTTATAAACAAAACGTAATCAGCTTTCAATTTTCGGCGCTCAACTATTACAACAGCTCAAAAAATCAATATGCCTATATGATGGAAGGTTTTGATACAGCATGGATCTATTGTGGTAATACACGCTCTGCTACCTATACCAACCTGGATCCGGGCACCTACACATTTAGAGTAAAAGCTAGTAACAATGATGGTATATGGAATGAGACAGGCTGTTCTTTAACGGTAATCATTACGCCACCTTTTTGGAAAACCTGGTGGTTTAGGATGCTTTGCCTGGTTGCATTAGCAGCACTTAT
>CAZDHQ010000213.1:576-7149 GCA_964505135.1 uncultured Ferruginibacter sp. | reverse complement strand
TGTAAATGGAAGTAGATAAACCGAGTGTAGTGTATACCAATGCTCCAACCAATGCCTGAATCATAACAGCAGAGTGAGGACGGATTAACAGCCAGAAGCGGTTAGCATTGCTGATTTTTCTTTTACCGGTTACAAATCCCTCATCTGGCAGCAATAGTACAATGACGCCGCTCCATATTTCCTGAAATTTAGCCAGCCTTACATGATGAAAACCACCATCACCGGGATCCATATAGGTCACACTCTTTTTGGTAACCTTGTAAATCACCACATAATGATGCAATCCGTTTTTGAGTTCCACATGCGCAATGGCGGGCAATGGTATTTTAGCCAAACTTTCTAACTGCCCTTTTGCCCCTTTTGCCTGAAAGCCCAAACGCTCTGCAGCTTCAATTAATCCTAAAACATTTGTACCCCTTTTATCGGTACCGGCATATTGACGAATGCGGCTCACAGGTAATTGTAAATGGTAGTGCATGGCTATAGATGCCAGGCAAGCCGCACCACAATCGGTAATATCTCTTTGCTTGATACGTACTTTTTTTTTCATGATTGTTTTGCTATTTGCTGCACAGAAGGTGCAGCAGGATTGAGCCAATCATCTACTTTATCAAAGAGCAATTGCCAAATGGTACGCTCTGCCACTAGAAAACGGGCCTGAAAAGTGAGGCCCTTTTTAAGATCACCTCTATAACCGTTTTTTAGTAAAAGTTGGGTGCTATCAAAGCTGCAGCGTACTTTAAAAATGGGCTTATTATCCACTACAGTAAAGTCATCGTCAATATAAATAACCTTACCGGTGAGTATGCCGAAATAATTGTAGTCATATGCATGAATTTGAAAGTGGGCAGGCTGATTGATTTTTAACAACCCAACATCTCTTGCGCTTACATAACACTCACCAATCAAGTCGCTTTGAGGCGAAATGAGGCAAAGCGTTTCACCTGCTGAAATAAAACCTCCTTCATACCGGGTGTTAATATTTTGAATTACTCCTGAAACAGGTGCATAGATGAAATGATTTTGCTTATCGATTTGTATTTGATTGCGCTGGGCAGTAAATTGAGATACTTCTAATTTGTAGCGCTGTAAATCGTTTTGCCAGTTGGTAATTTGTTCATTTTTGAGTGCATTGAACGAAGCCTGTAAACGTTCTGCCTCTATTTCTTTGTCAAAATGTTCTTTGGGCGAAATTACTTTATCTTTAATAAGCAGGTTGTTGATTTCTATTTCTTTCTTTACTTTCTTGATGGTTGCCTGTTGATCGCTTATCTGAAATAAAAACTTAATCAGTTGCTGGCGGTAAAGCGGAGTTTGCAACACTACAGTTTGAAAATCTTTAGCTGTCGTTAGCATTTCCAGATCGGTAATAAAGCAAAGGCGTTGGTTGAGTTCAAACTCGTTGAGGATAAAGCGAGGCTCTATACTGTTATCTTTTATTATTGCCAATAATTGCCCTTTTTGTACAGTATCACCTTCTCTTACAAGTAAGCTATCAAAGATACCTGAAACAACAGGCTTAAGTTCAGTACGTTCGTTGGTAGGGCGGGTGAGACCAGTTGAAGTAACAGAAATATGGGTTTTAATAAACGGTAACGAAAAAAAGAAAGAAAAAACTAATAATATCATTACCCTGTAAAGAACATGACTGGAGCTATGGCTTCTATTATTAACATGTAAATACAAATTATTCATAATCATTTCTATTTAAAAAGAACCAGTTAAAATATCAATTACGAAGCCAATTGAATTATAAATAGCATGGGATAGAAAGACCATAAAAATTGGATTTTTATTCATTCGTATTGATACAAGGTATAAAGAACCAAACAGTAAGCCGGATATAAATGTCTTAAGGACATAAGCCCAAGAGTAATAGTGTGAGGCTGCAAAAAGTACAGCTGATACTAAGCATGATAGTAGTTTTGCACCATCGCATTTTTTCAAAATTAATTTTATTACCCAATGCTGAAAGATCAAAGTTTCAAAAAGTGGTGAAACCAATACTGCTAGAATAAAAGCTTCAATTTTTGAGTCAAAAGTTGGACCGGAGGAGTGTGTTGAAAAAAAAACTTTGGAAAATAAAATGGTAATTATCAAGTCAATAGTGACCGTATAAAATATTAAGGTTGTTGTCTCCTTTTTACTTATGCTGAATATGAAATCATCATATTGTCTATTAACAATATTTATATGCTTTCTTAATTGCATTTAATAAATGAATCTAAGAGTGAAAAGATGGCAATGAATAATACAAACCATTGAAAAGTTGTTAATTTCTTTTTCATAGTCTTTTAAATAAAGGGCTGAGTTTAACGATAAAATCAGCCCTTTAGTAACCAATTACTTTTTCAAATTAGCTGGCAGTGAGTGTTGATACTCAACAGCTTGTTTTGAAAATTCCCAAATGGCATGGGCTGTTGCACCAATTAGGTATGCCGCATCATACCAAAAACTTCCGCCTTCCACTATAAGTGCTTGATCAAAAGATAGTTCACTAAGTCCCTCGTACTTAGAAAGATCGAATGTTTGAGTCATAGTTTTACATTTATTATTTTAAAGAATTCCATCCGTCAACTAGGCCTTTTTTTATATCATCCCAGTTATCGATTATTTCTTTACCCACAGCAGCCCAAGTAACCCCTTTTAACCACTTTGGCCACTCACCACCAAATGTTTCTTGCATTTGAACGGCATCAAGTGAGTCTAAACCCATTTTGTTTAATTCCAATTTTTGCATATTGCATTGGTTTGAAAATCCCTTACCTGTCTTTCGCCGTGGTTTGGGACATTGTTTATTCAGCGTCACGCAAAATTCCCGCTACCGTGAACTCGGCTTTTCCAGCTTTGCTTTTGGCCGGACTGTCTATTGTTAAACCCCGGGTTGTATCGTGGCAACCAACGTCCTTTTTTATTTTTCTTTGGATCAATTAAGGATTAATCTTCCGCAATTTGTAGCTACTGAATATGTTCAAAAAGATCTGTTCTTGATGTCTGCTCATTTGCTGATTCTAAATTGTCACCTCGATTTTCAATTGCCTGGCATTCTTTTGCCACATGCAATTTTAATTTGCAGATTTTTTATGTTCAACTATTGCATTAAACAATTTTGACGGATCCTTATCCGGTCAAGCTAATTCTTCAAATAATTTATTTTGATGAAGGCGTTAAAACTTAACCAATCCGGCTAAAAAAATAACTGGGAAGGGAATTGTTTCATTGTTTGTTTTAAGTTAAGAGTTTATAATAGGTTAAAAACATCAATCATTAATATTGATGTTACGAATATAAATACCATTTTATAACATTTCAATACCGAAAAGGTGGGATAAATTAGATGTTAGCTTATAAAGCAGGGGTATTATAATTGATGATTGTCACGTCGACTCGTTGACTCTTTCTTCTTCCAGCAATCGTTAAAATGATCATCCACCATTCCCGAGGCCTGCATGAATGCGTAGCAAATGGTGGAGCCAACAAACTTGAAACCTTTCTTCAAAAGATCTTTACTCATTGCATCGGAGATAGCAGTTTTTGCAGGAACATTGCCCATCCCTTTAACATCATTGATGATAGGTTTTCCACCTACAAATTCCCAGATGTATTTATCAAAGCTGCCGTATTTTTTTTGTATTTCAAGATATGCTTTGGCGTTAGTAACAAAGGCATGCACTTTTAAACGGTTCCTGATAATACCTTCATTTTGCAATAACTTCTCAATCTTTGCCTGCGAATACTTCGACATTTTTACTGCATCGAAATTGTCGAAAGCCTTACGATAGTTTTCTCTTTTGGATAATACAGTGTACCAGCTTAAGCCAGCCTGTGCACCTTCGAGGCAAAGCAGTTCAAACAATTTTTGATCATCATGCAATGGCGTGCCCCATTCTTCATCATGGTAATTTTTATACAGATCATCCTTTAAGCACCAGCTGCAGCGGATTTTTTCTTTTGACATTTTTACTAACTATTTGGCTGTAATTTATGTGATTCCTGCTCCAATCCATATCTAGGCCATGACATATTTACACCAACTTGTCCCGGGCATTATTTTTTCTCAACTAAGATTGTAAACAATTTTCTTCATTAAAAAAGAAAAAACATGTACTACAATCAGTCATGCGCCGCAAAAGGCAACGCTTACGGACGCTCCGCAAGGCCGGGGTTTATCCGTCAATCCATGCAAAGGGCTCCGGTAAACATCTTCAAAACTGAAAACAGTTTTGAACTACTGGTGTTTGCACCGGGCCGTATCAAAGAGCATTTTCATTTGAACGTAAATGGAAATGAGCTTACTATTTCTTACGCACCACCGGAAGGTTTTCCCCGCCCTGAATGGGTATTGAGAGAATATAGCCGTGGTGGATTTTCCCGTACTTTTAGTTTAGATGAAAGTATCGACACTCAAAACATTGCTGCTAAATATGCGGATGGTGTTTTGCAGGTAAGCCTTCCCGTTATTGCAGGTAAGGAAAATCTGAAAAAAGAAATAATAGTAAACTAAGGTTGAAATTTCTTTTGTGAATGGGCATCTTAATGGTGCCCATTTTTATTTCGATGACACCGAAACACGACAAGTCTTTTGCCACGGATACACAGACAAGAATTTTAAGTATTATCCGTATGTCCGTGGCAAATTATTAAGGAACGGGATCATAACCATGCCCTCCCCATGGATGGCACCTGGAAATCCTTTTTATAGTAAGCCATGAACCCTTAAAGAGCCCGTATTTTTTTAATGCTTCAATACCATAATGGGAACAGGTGGGTGTGTAGCGGCATTTGTTTCCCAGCAACGGCGATAGCAATACCTGGTACAGCTTTATTAAAATGATAAAAGGAAAACTAAGTATCTGTGCCAGCTTCTTCATGTATTTCTTTTAAAAGTCTTTTTATCACAGCACCCATTTTGGAAAAAACTAAATCGTATTGCGGCAGTTCATTTCCTGTGAACATAATAAAAACAAGCAGCGATTTCTGCTGTTCATTTAACTGCAACTGTAGTTCATTTTTTTGAAGCCGGTAAGCTTCTCTCATCAATCGCTTAATTCTATTTCTGTCAACTGCTTTTTTAAAATGTCTTTTACTTACGCTGAAGGCACATTGTAAATTAAAAACATGCTTTTCATCCAATGCCTGCTTGCTGTATACTGCTCTAAAGGGAAATGCAGAAAATGACTTACCGTTTTTAAACAACTGATCAATTGCTTTCCGGCTCTTTAATCTTTCTGTTTTGCCTAATGTATATCGTGTTTTGCTTTCCAAACAAACAAAATTAAAAAAGCTCTCCGAAGAGAGCTAAATATATTAAGTCCAATCCGGTTCCCGTAAAGGGAGCGTAAAGGCTATTTCTTTGCAAAACGTTCGCTGGAAACAGTCAGCTTATGACGTCCTTTTGCACGACGGCTTGCTAATACCTTACGGCCATTAGCTGATTGCATGCGCTTGCGGAAACCGTGAACAGATTTACGGCGGCGTACATGTGGCTGATATGTTCTTTTTTTACCTGGCATTGTATTAAATTTTTCCTTTTAAAAATGATTTTTTAAAACTCAAGTTACACTCACCAGGGCACCATCCCTGTTGCTTGTGAAAGGACGGCAAAGGTAAGGGAAAACTTGAAAGTATGAAATTGAGAGAGCAAAGTTTTTTGGGTTTAGAGGTCTACATGACTTGATTTTACTGATTTCCCATAAAAAATGGTGGCTTTGGTATCAAAATCCAATGCAGAATCTGTTGTAAAAAACTGTAGATTACCGCTTTTACTGCATCTTTCATTAATCTCCGGGTGGCGTTCAAGGTAATCAGCCAGGCTATCTGCTACGATAGGGCCCTGCGATAAAATGGTGGTACCAGGTGGTAAAAACTTTCTGATCTTATCTATCAATAAAGGGTAATGGGTACAAGCTAATAAAACAGTATCTATATTTTTCGACCTAGACAAAAGATGCTGGATATTATTTTCTATAAAATAATCAGCTCCATCGGAATTGTATTCATTATTCTCGACTAATGGTACCCACATAGGGCAGGCTTCCTGGTACACCTTTATTCCTGGAAAAAACTTTTCTATCTCAATTAAATAGGATGCTGACTGTACAGTACCTGTGGTACCCAGCACACCTATATTGCCCGTTTTACTGAATTGTCCAATAATTTCAGAGGTGGGCCGTATAACACCCAATACTCTTTTGGTGGGATCTGTTTTTGGTAAATCATTTTGCTGTATAGTTCTTAAAGCTTTTGCAGAAGCGGTATTGCAGGCAAGGATTACAAGCGGGCAACCCTGTTTAAAAAACCATTCCACGCATTGTAAAGTGTAATGATACACTGTATCAAAACTCCTTGTGCCATAAGGCGCACGGGCATTATCACCTAAATAGATATAATCATACTGCGGCAGCTTAGCCGTTATCTCTTTTAATACAGTTAAGCCACCATAACCACTGTCAAAAACTCCAATAGGACCTGTTTGCATATACCAAAAATAATAAAGCCACCTCATTGGAGATGGCTTTACTACAAGATTATTGATCAATTAATTTTTAGGCTTAGCTGCCGGAGGATTTGTTT